>CALBXV010000048.1 GCA_937890045.1 uncultured archaeon | reverse complement strand
GATTCTGAAACATTAGATTGTAAAATTAATCCATCTTCTCCACCGTCAAAATCATACTCCCCTTTTAATCCTGATTTTGGTATTGACCTAAATTTTGTATCATCAAGTTCCCAACCACCTATTTTATTTCCTTGTTCTCCAAGTAATACTATTTGTCCTGTTTTCTTATCATCATCATATGTACCAGTTCCATCATATATTTTTAATCCATATAATGAACCAGCCGCATCACTAATTTCTCCCAATCTAAGAATTTCATGAGAATCACCCCCAACAGATTTACGTACTGTTATGCGTTCCGCCCCTACAACTGCACTCATTGTAATTCTTGCACTTGGACTTACCATTAACTCTGGGTCAGGATTAAGTGTCCAACCACCAATTCTACCTGATGACGCCGATATTTCACCTGATTGTTTTACATTAAATGGAGCACTACCACTTGCGGCTAATGATGCCGCTCCTGCAAAAAATCTAACTGGGCCAGTTGAAGATAATCCAGTATATGTATTAGATGTTGTATATTTGTGAAGTGTAGTATCACTAATCGTCCAATCAGCAATTTTACCAGTAGACGCTGTAAGTTGACCTTCTATAACTGCTCCACTTGCAATAAGAATACCATCATCTCTTATTGCAAAATTAGTTCCAAATCTTACATAATATTTATTACCAGACGATTGTCCACTTGGAGTAAAATCAATATAATAACCTGACATTTTCGCTGTTTGTGGGCCATACGCTTGTCTATATAATGCAGCACCTGTTGCATCTAACACCGCATTAGACCCACTTAATACCTGATTTCCTGTATCTGGATCTCTACCTATTAACCAACCACCAATGTTTGAACTTCCAGTTATTAATGCACTACTTGCTGTTATATCATTCATAACAACATCACCATCTGGTTGTACATGAAATTTAGAAGAACTTATTTCTATATTACCATCTGAACCACTTATGAATGTTGATGTAGATGTTCCAAGAAAAAACGTATCAGTTTTAACTTTAAATAATGAAGAACTATTTGGTAAACCCCCCATATTAGTTCTAAATCTAAAATATCTTTCTGCTGAACCTGTAGTTCCATCATGTATTTCTAATCCAGCTCCAGCATATTGGTCACCGCTATTTGGTAATACTGAACCACTAAAAATTATAAATCCACCATAACCATGTTCAGATGCACTTGTGAATCCATGATAACCTACCGCCCTCATATACGCAGAAGTTGCTCCAGCGGATTCAATACCTTCACCAATAGCATTTCCAAAAAATAAAGAACCTGTTAATAAGTTATCATCACCATCAAGTACCAAATTTGAACCCGATATACCAATAGCTTCTAACATAGTAACTGTTTCCGCAGTATTACTATTAATATCAAAATATTCTATAACAAAATCAAAATTATCGGGTCTTGTTGATCTTGGTAATGGAACTCTTATTTTAAATTCATCTGGTGAAAAACCAGTTTCTGACGCTGGTCTTAGAGAAAGATCACTTATTTGCCATTCTCCAGAATTTGCTCTTATTTGTAAACTTGTATCACGATTTACAATTTTATCTAATTTAAAATTTGGTAAAAATGTATGTTCGACTATATCAAAATCTTTATAACCACTTATATTTTCATCAGAAGATATTCTTAAAGAAACCGCTTTACCATTTTCATTAGTAAATTCTCTTCCAAGTACTGGATTATTAACTAACTTTGATCCAACTAACCTTGAACCTGATAAATGAAAAAATAATTCTGCCTCATTAACAACATTTCCATCTGAATTTACTTTTTTTGTTTTTTTACCTTTTATGTGGGCCGTTAGTGTATAAGGAATATCTTTTTGAATCAAAAAATTATTAATAGATTTATTTTGAAAAATTATATATTCATTTTTACCATAAGTTGAACCACTTAAATGTAATGCATCTATTATTTCACTACTATCAGATGTTAATACAACATTACCACCAGTTGATGGAGCATATGAAGAACTTTGCCAATAAGTATTAATATGGTCTTGGTCAATAAAATAACCAAATCTAAAATAACCTGATGGAGACGCTGAATCTACCAACAGTTCTGGAGATTCAACAATCTGATCGGCCAATACTGAATAGTCTGCCATTTGATTTTCACTAGCACCGTGAATTTTTAATTTATATACATCTCCTGAAAAGGTTCTCATATTTTTTATAGTCATATCTAAGAACGAATCAAAATGAACACTTGACGAAACTGGAATTACATTCTCTGCATAAGAAGCTGTCCAAGCACTATGGTTAAACTTAGTTATATATTTATAAGGAGTTCTTGAACTTTTATCGGCTGGGGTAGCTGAATGTCTTCCACCAGTAGTACTTTCATAAACAGTTGTTTCATACGGTATATTAGTAACCGCGGTATACCTATTAGGAACACTTATAATACTTGCTGTAAAACTACCTGTTTGTGGAAATCCCTCAGGGCCGCTACCTGTTTCATAAAAATTAGTTACTTTAGTGGCAGAAACATCTTCATCAATTATTCTAAAATTACCATCTATCCTATGTTTCGGTCTTGGAATTTCAATTGTCCCACCAACCATTTGTGAATTAAAATAATTATCATCACCAAAAGGTACATAAATTTTATACGAAAATGCTATAGGAGATCCGAATTGACCAGTTCTTCCTCTTCTGCTTGAAAGAGCCCTTGTACCATACGCCCCAGTTCTATATTTCCAAGAATCAATAACACTTTGAACATTAGAACCTACTCCTGTTCCTTGTTGCCCAGTTCCTTCTTGAGTATTAGTTTGTCTCGAACCAGCTAATCGGCGAAAACCTAACATATCGTCACGAGCAGAACCATGTGCTAAAGAACCAGAAACTGACCTATCTTCAAGTGGAGTATTCACTAATCTAGCTCGAACAACTTCTTGAGTAATTACATTTGGATCTCGATAAAACCTAATTGGTTGTGTATTAATTGCTGTAGCAACATCAATATTAACCTTTTTTGTAAGTTTTACATTATATGTATCTTGAAATTGAGATGGAATTGGAGTTGGAAATTTTGCAGGATCAAGTTCCCCCAAAATTGTTAAAGTACCAAGACCTGGTTGATTTATAGGTGGTCTGTAAACTTCTACAGTTATATATCTATATACTAAAGTTGGATTTGATTCTCCTATAACATCTACTGGTGTAATATAAACAGTATTTCCAGCACTATCTAATATTTCCATCTTTAATGGAATATCTGTTCTTAAAAACTCAGAACCAAATATTTTAAACGCACTACGACCTTGAGTAAAAGTCGTAGGAAATTCTTCTATATTAAAATATGTATTAGTTGTATCGTTTATAAAAACTTCAACTTCGTGGTAATTTTCTTTTATAAGACGGCGTGCAATAACACCCATATAAAATCTCCAAATAATATGTTGTTTCAGTAATAAATATTTATAAACTTAATAATCAATAAAAAATATATATAAAGTAGTTAAAAAGGATGTATTACAATATTTATCAATATGGATGATAAATTTGTTACTATAAAAATAAGAAAAGAATACCGTGATATAGCAAAAAACTATTCAAGAAATCACGGATTAAAAATGTATGCGTTAATAGAACATATTATAAAAGAAAAATGTACGAGAAGAATATTACCTACAAAACAAATATTAAGTGATTAAGCAAAATTAATTTCACTAAAATCATTTTCTTTTTTAATTTCTAATAATGTATCTACTGTATCTCTCATTGAATCAATATGTGATACAATCAATGCAAATTGAAATTGTGATTTAAGATATTGAAATAATTGAT
Organism: uncultured archaeon; assembly: GCA_937890045.1. The sequence continues at coordinate 4,614 of CALBXV010000048.1, read as the reverse complement.
ATACTGAATTAATATTATCGCTATCCATTGTTCCAAACCCCTCGTCTATTGCTAAAAAGTTACTACACGGTAAATTAGATACATTAATCAACCCAACACGAATAGCAAGAGAACTAATAAATCGTTCCATACCACTTGATAGTTCTAATGGCCATACATTATCATCATCATATACAAGATAGTTATTAATATTCTTTCCATCCATTTCAAATATAATTTGAAAATCTACTATTTGTGATAAAATATTATTTACCTCACCTTCAATCATTGGAAGTGCTTTTGATATTAATTCATAAGGAACACCATCTCTTTTTACTGCATCCAAATAATATTCATACGCATTATATTTCTTTTCAAGTTTTTCAACTTCTTCAATTGTATCTAAAATAGAATACTTTTTAGTTTCAAGAACTTTTAACTCACCATAACAAGTCTGAATAGAAGACGTAAGAATATCTAACTGCTCTTTAACACCATCACTTTGTTTTTCAACTTTTTCTATTGATTCTTCTATTTGTTTATTATATAAAATATCTTTTTCTTGTTCATAATATAAATCAATTTTCTCTTTATTTGTAATTAACTTATTAGAAAGATTATCTTTCTTTTCTATCAATAATTTTTTCTGAAATTTTACTTCGGATTGTCTACTTTTAATTTGTTTTAATTCATCAATAGTTTTATCAAGTTTTATTTTTTTATCTCGTATAACAGTTAAATCTGTAATTACTTCTTCTAAATTATCTAATTTTGTTACCAATTTAGCCGCAGATTCTTTATCAGATTCGATACCTTCTTTTGTTTTTATAGCATCAAGAGTAAATGGATTACTCATACAAAAATTACAATCTGGATCATATTCTAAATCTTGAAGTTTATCTAATTTATCCAACTTATTTCTAACTTCAATTTTTAATTTATCAATATCAATTTTCACTAAATTATGTTGATATTCATATTGTTCTAACTCAAGATATTTTTGATTTACATTTTTAGTATTATATTCATTTATAAGTTCTTCAAATTCACTTTCTTTTCTTTTATTTTCTTCAAAATTTGTTTTTAAATTTTCATAAACCCCATCTATATTATTTAAATCATCTTTAAATAAAATAGAATTTTCTTTTAATTTATCTATATCTGTTATACTACCCTCAACAAGTTTTAATTGTTTATTTAATTTTAAAATTTCTTTTTCCATCTTTCTATTTATGGAAGTAAAATCTATTTTTTCACTTTCTAAAGAATCTTTAACTTTATTTTGTTTTTCAATTTCTTTTTCAATTATAGAAAGTTCACTTTCAAAATTTGTTTTTTTAAAATTACGTAAAACTGCATAAACTTCAGATATTTCTTCATGTGCTGTTACATATAATCGGTCAAAAATAGATAATCCCATAAACTGTGCTAATAACTCCTTTTTTTCCTTTTGAGTCTTATCTAAAAAAACCGTAGAATTATTTTGAGCTGATAATGTAGTTAATAAAAAATCATCATACGTACCAATTACTCTTCTAATATTTGCGTTTGTTGTTCTTCTTTGATCACCATTCAAAGAAATTTTATCACCTGATTCATCTATCATCCAAAAATTAACATCAACTTTTACATGCCCATCTCTCTGTAATCTTCCAAATCGTTCAATAAAATAATCTAAATCATTTATTTCAAAATTTATTTTACATTGAAAAGATTTCTTTTTGTTATTAAGAACATTTTCACCTTTAAACGCTCTTGATGAAGTATCAAATAAACAAAAAGATATAGCATCTAATAACGCTGATTTACCACTCGCATTTGGAGCAAATAAACCAATCATACCTGTTAATCTTGTTAAATCTATTACATTATTTTCACCATAAGAAAACATATTAGAAAACTCAAACTTTTTAATTTTCCAATTAATATTTCTACTTATGTCTTCTTCAGGCATATATCTATTTAATTCATCATTTATATTTTTTATCTTTAATAAAACGTCATCATCAATTATATGATTTCGTTTTAAATAATCTTCTATTAATCCAAACTGATAAGATGCGTTTGTAATATCCCCAACATCTATTCTATCCTCACCACGAACTCTTTCAGTTGTAGTACCCATTTTTGTTACAGTAATTTCTCTAATTCCATATTCTTTATGAATAACAGCTAATGCTTTCTTTAATTGAGTTGCTGTAGTATTAGATACTCTAACTCTTACCCGAGCTTTTTTAGGCATGTTACCAATAATTGGAACTTTTCCATCATCAATATCTATCGTATAATAACCATAATCATTTAAAATTGGAATATAAGTAGATTTGCGTTTTGAAACATCCCATAATAAATAGCCGTGGTCTACTCCTTCACCATGATTTTGTTGAATTAATGATCCACAATAAGAAATTGTTTCTTTTTTATTTAAGTGTTGTCGTTTATGTATATCACCTAACAATCCTAAATCATAACCATTAAATAAAGATAATTTAACTTTAGATGGTAACTTAAATCCTAAATCAGTTCTTGATTGATCTACCGTTCCGTGATATAATACTATTTTAGTATCTCCGTCAACATCCTTTGCTTTAATATAATCTTTATCTTTATCCCAAACATCCCATACTACAAATTGTACATCTGCACATTTGTAAATACCTGTATTTTTTAAATAATGTAAATTAGGATGATTGAGATTTTTTACAATTGGGGTTAAACAATCTAATCTATTTAGATTATTTAAATTACAATCGTGATTTCCCGCTATAATAATAGTAGGAACAATATCTGCTAAATTTTTGAATAATCGAGATAATTGATCTACCAATTCAGGAGACATATCAGTTTTACTATGTGCTATATCACCACCGATATAAACAACTGAATTGTCTTTATATTTTTTTATTTCAGTATAAGTTCTTTCAAAAACTTCTTCGTATTCCCTATGTCGTTTAAGGTTACGAATTTGTATATCTGAAATGTGGTGTATGTATTTTAATTTACGAAATGGAACTTTTACAACATTTTCTTTTATCAAGTATTACCCTTAATATATTTTTTTATTTTATTTATCAAATTATTTGAAACTATAATATCCCAGGCAGTTTCTTCTGAAAGTCCGCCGTTGCCATAATAAATAGTGGAACGTTCCAAACTAAACTTTTCTATGAGTTTGTCAAGAAGTTTACTATCTTCAATATGAACTTTCCATTCATCCTCATTAAATTTCCATATATTTTCGTTTTTTGCCATTTAATTTCAACTTTACTAAATCTGAAAAGGTTGTCTTTTTAGTGTCATTAATTAAATATACGAAATTTTTAAAACCAATCTCACTTGGGTCTTTTTTTAATAATTTTATCAAATAAACATTTATTTCATTTTTACTAAATTCTTCTGTTATTTTAATAGAATCTATAATAGCATCCTCATCTAATGCTAAATATATCTTTTTTACACTATTCTCATAAATTTTTTTCTTTAAATTACGCATTATAGTTTTACCAAATAGTGGTATAGCATTTCTTTTTATTGCTATTGCATCAAAAGGGCCTTCACATAAAACAATTGGTTCATCCCAATTAATAAATAATTCAAAACCAATAACATCTTTTGTAGTTGGTGAATTTCTATATTTCATTTTACTTTCAAATATGTCCCTACCCACAAAAAAATTCAATTGGCCGTTGTCATCATATGATGGAATAATAACTCGATTGGTATAAAGTCCTTCATCACAATATCCAATATTATATTTTAATATATCTTCGTATGTAATTCCTCTATTAGATAAATAAAACATAGCGTGTCCATATACTGGTGATGGATGTTTATATGCTAAAGATAAAAATTCTTTTGGTAACTCTACTTTTTTAGTTTGTTCATCTTTTACCTGAACTGAACTATATGTAGTTTCCCCAATAATTTCTCGTAATTCTGTAAATTGGTCATTTGTAGCATTTAATTTTTTAAATAACTGAAATAAAGTATGACCACCTTCATTAGAAACCCAACAATGCCATTTTTGAGTAAATACATTTACTTGTAATTTTGGTTTATGATGTGATATAAATGGAGACCAGTACATATACTCATCATTTTTTTTAAGTTTTGTACCTTTACTACCTATGACTCTATGTAATAAATTAAGTAATTTCTGATTCATTCAATAACTTTAATAATTCTTTAAATTCTAAAACTGCGTATGTTTTACTTCTGTTTCTTTTAAATACCAATAATGGTATATGTTTTCCAGCATTACTTTCTGCTTGTTGTAATGCAGACCAAATACTAAGAGATTCTTGTGCTTTACATTCTACACTAAATGGAAATAATCTACGGGCTACAGGTGATAAGAGTATATCCTCACCTGAATCGCCCATGGTGATAGAACGAACATCATCTTGTTCTAATATATTGTTAAATTTTTCAAGGATTAAATCACGGATTTTATTTTGTAACCGTTTGCCCTTGTTTTTGGCACTACGTGGTTTCATAACTTACTATTAAATATAACCTAATTTAGTCAAATTACTTTATTTTTTTCATCCATATTGAAATGTGTTTATTTGCCCATTTTTCAGCATCTTCTTCAAACTTATTATCATCATGAAAATCTCTACCTTGATGTACTGC
>CALBXV010000047.1 GCA_937890045.1 uncultured archaeon | reverse complement strand
AGGGACACCTATTATAGTAAATGTTACTGGTGGATTACAAGACCAATGTGGGTTTAAGTATAAAGGAAAACATTTAGATGAAAATGATTATAGTGAAATACAGTCATTACATGACCATAAAAAATGGAAAAATAATGAGGATTTAACTTGGGGTGAATGGGTATATCCAGTTTGGCCATCAAATAGATCATTGGTAGGTTCAATACCAACACCATATATTTTCGATGATAGATGTGATTATGAGGATGCAGCAGATGCTATAAGATATTGGTATGATATGGATGTGGAAAAAAGAAATGAGTGTGGAATGGCGGGATATGAGTTTGTTTGCAGTGATATATCAATGATGACTGCTAAAAAAATGTCTCAAAATTTTATTGATCAGATGGATAAAGGATTTGAAATGTGGAAACCAAGAAAACGTTATACAATGTATAAAACTTAGGAGAAAATATGAGTGATAAACCTTTATGTTTAGTTACAGCACCTGTTGCAACAAGGAGCGGATATGGATCTCATAGTAGAGATATTTGTAGGTCGCTTATTAAGCTTGATAGATTTGATGTAAAAATTTGGCCAGTTCGTTGGGGCAACACACCAATGAATGCATTAGATCCAAATGATGAGAATGATAAACCAATAGTGGATAGATTATTGGATGCCCCAGATTTACCAAAACAACCAGAGGTTCATATTCATATCGTAATTCCTAATGAATTCAGTACTGTGGGTAAATATAATATAGGTATTACTGCTGGAGTAGAAACAACAGTATGTCCATCAGATTGGATACAAGGCATGAATAGAATGGATTTAAATATTGTTCCTTCTAATTTTGTAAAAGAAGTTATGTTATCAACAAAGTTTGATTCTTTAAATGATCAAACACAAGAAAAAATAGGAGAATTATCTGTTGAAAAACCAATTGAAGTTCTTTTTGAAGGAGTTGATTCGACTATATTCAAAAAAACAAAAGAATTTTCAAAAGAATTGGTAGATGAGTTTGAAAAAATAGAGGAGAAGTTTTGTTTTTTGTATGTTGGACATTGGCTACAAGGTGGTTTGGGAGTAGATAGAAAAGATACTGGTATGTTAATAAAAGTTTTTCTTGAAACATTTAAAAATAAACCAGTAAAACCAGCATTAGTTATGAAAACAAGTGGTGCTACACTTTCTGTGTTAGATAGAGAAGATATTTTAGAAAAAATACAACATATTAAAAATTCTGTAAAAGGAGATTTACCAAGTATTTATTTGTTACATGGAGATTTTACTGATATAGAAATGAATGAATTATATAATCATCCTAAAGTTAAAGCACACGTAACATTAACTCACGGAGAGGGATTTGGTAGGCCATTACTTGAGGCAACGATTTCAGAGAAACCTGTAATAGCACCAGGATGGAGTGGACATTGCGATTTTTTACATCCAGATCAAGCTATTTTACTTGGTGGTAGTATGAGTAGAGTTGAAAAGGATTCTTTTCAAGAAAATATTTGGGTTGATGGGGCCGAATGGTTTACTGCAAATTATATGGAAGCCTCCAATACAATTAAAGATGTGTACGTTAATTATAAAAAATATACTTTAAGTGCAAAAAAATTAGGAATAGTTAATAAAGGTAAGTTTTCTTTAGATACAATGACTAAAAAATTTGGTAAAATTCTTGACGATAATGTTCCTGAATTTCCAAAAGAGGTTGAGTTGAATTTACCAAAACTTAAAAAAACTAATGAAAACAAGGCACCCAAAATCAAATTACCAAAATTAAAAAGAGTGTAGTTATGAAAGAATCATTAAAGAAAAAGTTAATATCTATTTTTGATTGGAATAGGAATAAAAGAATAGATTGGTATGAAATATTCTTTCCAATACCAGATATAAATAGAAATAAAAAAGTTGACTGGTGGGAAGCTTTGTCAGCTGTAATAGTACTTATATTATTTTATGGTACAATAGTAGGTGGTGCTATGGCGCTACAGGCTATACTGAAATAAGGATTAGATATGGAAAGAGTAATAGATTGTCCTGTTTGTTTTGATGTGGATCATTGTTTTGAAGAAATACAAAAAGAGTTTAGTTCATTTTTGTGTTTTAAGTGTGGATTTATGAGTGATTCACGGTATGAAACGGAGAGTTTAAGATTGATTGAAAATCTTAAAAGTTCACCAAAACTTGTGCAGGATTTAAAATTTTTGGATAAAAAGAGAAACATAACTTGGTTTCCAGCAGTAATTAATATGGGAACTTTGGGAATAATTTTCCCAGAGGGGACAAAGAAAAATTGGGGTTGGAGATATGCTAAAGTAATAGACATTCCCGAAGAAGAACAGTCTAAATATGATAATTATAGTCAGAGACTTGATGTTGAAAATGCAAAAAAGTTTGGACAATATGAATTCATTGAGGCCTGTAAAAAAATGGGAATAACTAGAGACATTAAACCAGATGCCTAAACAAGTATATACTTGGGGTAAAGTAAAACCTGGTGATATTATATCTTTCCGATATACGGGAAAAGGCACAGCAGGGTATTTGACTACATTACTTGTATTGAATCCAAGAATGCCTTATAAAAGAAAAGATACTACTAAAACATTTCATTTAATTGGTTTAAAATTAGAAAGTAGAGGAATTGTACCTACTATTAGAAATAAACCAATACTTGTTCAAATCTTAGAACGAATAGGTGAAGTAAAAATTATAGATATAGATAATGATATTTATAGAGTAAATATAAAAGGTGTTGGTGTAAGAGGAGCAAGACCGGCGATTTATAAAAAGATAAAAAGATATTTAAATAAATTTTTAGTTTATAGAACGTATGATTATAAAGAGGCTAGAAAATCACAAGTATTTTTAGAGCCAATCGTTTTACCAAAAGAATTTAAAGAGGTTTTAATTGAAGATTTCCTACGCGATTACAGTTCATAATGAAGTTGATGAACTTAATAAGTTATTAGACGTTTTAATTCATAAGACAGACGTAGAAGATGAAATAGTTATTTGTGATGACTATTCAAATGAGGAAACACACGAGGTTATTACAAGTTGGACTCAACAATACGCTCATGCCAAAGTAATAAATGTACATCAACATAAATTTGAAGGTGATTTTTCGAAATTAAAAAATTATAGTAAATCAAAGTGTAGTGGTGATTATATTTTTCATATTGATGCAGACGAATATCCACACGAACAATTACTATCTCAAATAAAAGAGATATTAGAAGCAAATGATATTGATTTAGTTTGGATACCAAGAGTAAATACAGTAGAAGGTCTTACTGAAGAGCATATTAGAAAATGGGGATGGAGAGTTACAGAAAATGGGTGGGTAAATTATCCAGATTATCAGGCAAGAGTTTTTAGAAATAATGAAAAGATAAAATGGATAAAACCAGTACACGAAGTTATAACAGGAGCCGATACATATTCACATCTTCCACCATACGAAGAATTTAGTTTATATCATCCTAAGGCAATAGATAAACAAGAAAAACAAAATAGTTTATATTCAACAATTAAAAGATGATAAAAGTAAAAATACCTAATCCAATTGAAGATAGAAATGAACCAACGTTTAGGCCATTGTTTTTTGTTAAAGATAAGTTAAGAGATTACAGTATTGATATAACAGATTCAGATGATTTTGATTATATGTTTGTTGGTATGAATGAGTTTATTGATAAGCAGAAATCATTAGAAGAGAGTGTGGAAATGGGTTTAGAAAATCTCTCAAAAATATCTGGAGATTATTTTTTATTTGATGGATCAGATTCAACTTCTTTAATGGGAGCGTATGAAGTATTTATTCAAAGTAAAGCTATATATCTGTTAAAAAATCAAAAGTTGTTTACTCGGGAAGAATATCTCAAACCATATGCATTTAATAAATATTTTTTTGGAACTGGAAGTGATTTAGATTTATCATACGATATACCAGAAAATGTATGGGATAGAATTAAATTTACGGGATTTAATTTAGGTTATTTACTACCACATTATAAAGATTTTCAGCAAATCAATTCAAATAAAACTGTTGATGTTTGTGCTATTTTTAAAGCAGAACATCCGTACTGTGAAGATCATAAAGTTAGAAATGATGTATATTATACAGAACATAGAAGGGGGTTATGGGAAAATTTAGAACCACTTAAAAATAAGTATAATATGTTAACTGAGAGGATGCCATTTCAAGAATATGTTAGAAATTTGTGGAATTCAAAGATATGTTTATCACCATTTGGTATGGGTGAATTGTGTTTTAGAGATTTTGAGGCAATACAATTTGGAACAATTATTTTAAAACCAAGTCAGTCTAAAGTAGATTCCATACCAAATATTATGTTTGATGATGTAACTTATATACCATGCAAATATGATTGGTCAGATTTAGAAGAGAAGATTGATTATATATTAACTAATTTTGATGAATTAAATGAGAAAATATTAACAAATATTAGAAGTATGTTTAAGGAAAAATATACTTATGAAAATCTGTGTATGTATTATTACTCTTTGTTTTCTGAGTTGGAAGGGGTGGAGGCCGAATGAAATTTGCTTTAATGATGGATGATTGTGCTATCAATTCTTATTATATTAAGGATAAAGTAGCGTATGATTTTAATGATAATCCATATGTTTATCATCACGCGGTGTCTCCAGAATGTTTTTCAGCGATGCAAAATTTACCGTTTATTTTTGAAGAAGGTTACTTTTTTAATTGGGCAGAGTTAGATGAATTACCAGATGTAGATTTTGATTTAATATTTTATGATAATGGTAAGATAGGACTTGACGATAAAAATTATGATAAATTTTGTGTTGATAGATTAAGAGATAAGTATCCAAAAGCAAAAATTTTTGGTTGGATAAAAGAAGTTTGGGTAGGAACATCCAATAATTATAATCATCCAAGACATTTGAATCGTATTAAATTCTTAAACGAATGTGATGCTGTAATAACTTCAGGAATATCAACATTTAAACGATTAGATGTTTTTACTCAGTTAAAAGAAAATGTTAATAAAAAGTTTAATTTTATAGGACAACCAGTAAATACCGATTATTTGTATGATAATTTTTATTCAGGGTATAAAGATAGTTGTATTTATGCATATGTACCAAACCCAGTACATAGACGAGGTAGAACATATGCTTTTGCAGAATATATTGGAAAAAAATATAATATTGAGGTAAGATATAAACCATTACAGTCTGGACAAAAATTTGATTATTTATCATTAAAAGAATTTATAGAATTGTGGAGTAAATGTGCGTTTCATTTTAATTTAGATCCAGAAAATTATTATCCTGGCAATCAATGTATGCAAGCTGCATCAGTGGGGTGTATAAATATAGGAGGTCTTAATGAATCACATACTATTTTATTTCCAACGACAGCTACTTGTGATGAAAAAATATTAGAAGAACTTTTTGTAGAATATTTGACTGAAGAGGCCGCTCGGTTTAAAGCTATAGAATATGCATGGACAAAATTACATGAAATATATAGTTTTGATTCGGTTAGAAAACAAATAGAAGGGCTGGAGTATTAATATGTTTTCATATGCAGAATATAAAAATTTAATTGATTTGTTAAAACTCAATTTCCCTATTCTTGATTTTTCGGAAGTTACTGTGGATACAAATAAATTTTGTTTGTTACGACATGATATAGAATATTCAATTGATAGGGCATTAGATTTAGCTAGATTTGAGGCAGATAGTCTTGGAGTCAAATCTACATATTTGATTCAGTTGAGGTCAGATATTTACAGTGCTATTTCTAATAGAAGTATAAAAATGATGACAGAAATAAAATCTCTTGGACACAAGATAGGAACACACCCCAATCCACCAACCGGTATGGCATTGGATGATTTAAAAGAATATATTTTGAAAGATATAGTAACACTTGAAAATTATTATCAGTTTGATATAGATAGGTTTTCTTATCATATTCCAAAACATGAATATTTGAAACAATATGTTGAGTTTGATAATAAAATTAATTGCTATGGAAAAAAATTCTTTCATTTCTTTGATGGCAAGAAACCTGAAAAATTAAGAGTGCATTATGTTTCTGATTCAAATCATATGTGGAAATATGGGCATCCTCTTGAGTATGATTATCAAAAGACAAAAAAGCTTCAATTACTGATGCATCCCTATTCATGGACAGAATCTGGATATAATAATCTTAAAAATATCGTAACTCTAGTGAAAGAGAGGCATGAAGATTTGTTGAAAGCAATGAATGAAATCAAATCTTTTCCAAAAGAGTTTATAAAATGATTAAATACTTTGGAAAAGTAGAGAATGGATTTAAAAAATAGGAGAATAAAATGGAAAGAACAGAAAATGAGCGAACAAGAGATGAAAAAATCGTTAAATACTTTGGACATGTAAGTATTTTTGTACAAACAGACAATGTTTCGATTGTAACAGATCCCTGGCTTCACAAAAACGGGGCTTTTAAGGCAAGTTGGTTTCAGTTTCCAGATAACACTGAAATTGATTTTTCGTGGGTGAAAGACTTGGATTACGTGTGCTTGTCACACGAACACCAAGATCATTATGATATCAATTTTTTGAAGACATTAAATGAAAAAACAAAAATAGTTACTGCAAGTTTTAATAACAAGAGGTTTATAAAACATCTCAGAAATAATTTAAATAACGAGATAATAGAAGTCAATCATAAAGATACACTTTTGCTAGGAGACGTAAAATATACTCCAATAGTTCAAGTTCCAATGGGAGTTGAAGATAGCGCAATGATTTTCGATACAGGAGAAGAAGTAATCATGAATTTTAATGATATGAAACCTTCTCATAAGGATCTTGATTGGGTAAATGATAATTACGATGTGACTTATTTATTCAAGCAGTTTTCTGGAGCAAGCTGGTATCCATTGTTGTACGATTATAGTAAAGAAGAAATGCATAATCTTTGTAGAGACAAAAGATTATTCAAATATAAAGTCATTGTCGATGTAATTAAAAAATTAAATCCAAAAGTGTATATCCCTTGTGCAGGGCCGCCGTGTTTTTTGAATGAAGAAGTCTTTGAAGTGAATTTGTTAGAAGAAAATACGTTTCCAACACAAGCAGATATTTATAGATTTTTTGAAGAAGAGCATCCTGAAATTGCTAAAAAAACTGCAGTACTGATGCCGGGAGATTCGATTCCAACAGGCGCTGATATCAAAGAAATGACTGAAGAAAATTTAAAAGAAGAATGCTTCACAAATAAAAGAGAATATTTAGTAAAATACAAAAAAAGAAGAGATGATATCATTGGCAAAACACTGAGCGAGATAGAGAATGTTAATTATAGCTTGCTCGATAAGTGTATAAAATATTTTTATCCGCTAATGTTTTCAGCAAAACAACTTTGTCATAATATAGGAGGGTCAATTTTATTAAATATTTTCGGTGAAATTGAAGAAAAAATTGTAGTTGATTTTGGAAATAAATTGAATAGAAATTCAATTAGATACTTTGATAAAGACAATTATTTTTATGAGTTCACGATTGAAGGAAAACATTTGAATCAAGTGTTAGATAAAAAAATAACTTGGGAAGATTTATTCTTAAGCTTGAGATTTACAGTGAAACGAGATCCCGATGAGTACAGCGAACATCTTATGGCTTTTTTAAAACTAGCAGATCCTATTGCGTATAAACAATACGAATTATTTCATTTTGGAGATGACAGTAGCAAAGAAGAAATGTTTGTGCTTAATCATGAGGGAAAAGAATATCTAGTTCAAAAATATTGTCCACATTCGAGAGGAGATCTGTCTAAAGGGCATGTTTGCGATGGGAATCTTCGTTGCCCGATTCATAATTGGAAATTTTCTTTGGAAAGCGGAGAGTGTTTGAACAATAAATCAAAAATAAAAGTGGAATTAAAAAAATGAGTAAAAATGTTGTTTGGTGGACTGCAATAGTAAATAAAAGACAAGATTTTGTTGAGAAATATGGAGGATATAACTATTTTGAGTATTCAAGAAAAACATGGGAATATTGGTGCCAAGAAAATGATTGTATTTTTGTTCCATTCACAGAGCCAGTAGAAAAAGATTTGATTAGGTTTAGACCTAATTGGCAAAAAACAATGTTTGTTTTTGATGAATTAGAAAGATTAGGAATAGATTATGATCAAATTGCCTTGATAGATAGCACGCACATGATGAAGTGGAATGCACCAAATATTTTTAATTTTACAGATGGAAAACTTTCTGCTATGCGAGATATAGATAATATGAGATGGATATATGACAGTATACAGGGATACAAGAAGTTTTTTAATGATTTTGATTTTGATTCTACAAAATACGTTAATTCATCGCCAATGATTATAAACAAAAAACACAGAGATTTGATCTTATCGTTTAAAGAATTATATTATGATAATACAGATATGCTTATAAAATTACAAGACGAGATTGTTAAAAAAGGAACAGAGCAGACGCCTATAAATTATTGGATACAAATAAATAACGTAGACTTAAATATAGATTTGCCTCTTCCATTTAAATTAACTCATATGAATAGAAAAGAAATGTTTAATCATAATTGGCAATTGAATGAAGACAAAACACCATTTTTTATAAAATACGGCTATGACTGGGTTTTTAATGGAATACCAAAAGAACAAAGATCGTCACGTATGAAGCAAACATGGGATATAGTAAAAGATAATTATGTGTCTTTAAATGAAAAAACAAAAAATATATTAGATGAAGTATTTCATAAAGATGTTGCAAAATATACTACAAGTAGAAAATTTAAAGAAGATATACTTAATTATTTTTCTGATAAAAAATATAAAGAAATGAAAGTATTAGAACTTGGGTGTTGTCAGGGCGATGGAACTAAAATATATAGTGAAGTTTTTGGTAAAGTTTATGCAGTAGATAATTCTCAAGAAAATATAGATAAAGCAAAAAAATTATGTGAAGATAAAAATAATATTGAATTTTTATTAAAAGATGTATATAAATTAGAATGGGATTTTCCTAAAGATGTTGATGTAGTAGTTGTTGATGCAGGACATACTTCACAGTTAGTTTCATATGATATAGATAGATGTTTATCTAATTTAGATTCTCCTATTCTTATTATGGACGATTATGGTAATCCAAATCAAGATATAAAAAAGGCTATAAATGCTAAAGTATCTGATAAAAAAATAAATATTGATAGATTTATTGGGGAAGATGATGGTTTTATTTGTGTACATGGATTATCATTTGACGATAGAGAAGGTGTTATTTGCACATCAAAATAAAAAATGTATTTAAATGTCTGAAATAATATTTATAGAAAATGGTTTTTAAGTAATAAAGGAGTTTATATGAAAGTATTGGTTACAGGTGGATCAGGTTTTATTGGCAGTCATATAGTAGATAGATTATTAAAAGAAGAACATCAAGTTTCTGTTTTGGATTTATGGAATAGTGAAAATACACAAATACATTCTCATAATCCAAATTTTAGTTTTAGCAGAGGTACAGTTTTAGAAGATGGTTTGTTGAGTAACTCAATTAAAGGAATGGATAGAGTTGTTCATCTTGCAGCAGTTTTGGGTACAAGTGAAACAATTACAACTTATGATGTAG
>CALBXV010000046.1 GCA_937890045.1 uncultured archaeon | reverse complement strand
GACTGGCCTATGACAAATTACCCTATACTAACTGAGATAGACCCTAATCCTGGCATACCAACAGTAAATAGCTTTTCATTTTCCTACCCCTTAAATCCAGTAGAAGCTACATCACCAACCTGTCTTCCTCCAGGTCCAATCGGTGTCACAAAAAATGGTGTATTAATTTTTAACGCAGCAGACGCACGTGGTGAAGATGCTGTAGCACGAGAGATATTAGATAAATTTGGTGGACATCCAGGCTTTGGCGGACATCCAGACAAACATCCAGTTATGAATGATTACCACTACCATTTCATTCCAGAACGGCTAGACAACAAATCTCTTAACGACGGCCACTCTGATATTGTTGGATACATAAATGACGGTTTTCCTATTTATGGATACAAAGGTGAAGGGGGAATTGAAATGTCTAATGATGATTTAGACTTATGCCATGGTCATAAACATGGAATCTTAGGATATCATTACCATGCAACTCTAGAATACCCATACACAGCTGGTTGCTACAAGGGAACTCCCTAACTGTTAATCACAGCTTTATTCAAAGTGTTACGTTTTAACATATCTGGTTTTGGCTCATAGGGAATCCCTGGAACGTGGGAAACATCAACGTAACCAGGTTTACACAGCTCTATTTCTGGATTACTAAGATCTTCGTTATAATATGATTTAGATGGAAACACATCAGCCGGATAAGTACAATTTGGTAAAGTAGCTAATTCAGCTGATATTCCCATTCCAACAGAAGATTCCAACATACTTCCAATCCAACAGGGCATTTTAGCATCTTTAGCTAAATTATGAATTTTCAAAACATTTGTTATTCCTCCAACTCTTCCAAATTTAATATTCACAAACTTACAGCTTTCAAGGTAAATAGCTTCCTCCATAATTTTTGGGCTAATAATACTTTCATCTAAACAAACTGGTGTAGAGAGTTCACGTTGAAGTTTTGCGTGATCAAGAAGATCATTATATTGTAATGGTTGCTCTATCATAGCCAAATTAAAACGGTCTAGTTTTTTAAGAAACTCCAGATCATCTAAAGTAAAACTTGAATTACAATCAATATGAAAAACAAATTCAGGGAAAACATCTCTTACTGCTTTTAACATATCAATATCCCAGCCTCTACGAAACTTAAGTTTCACACGCGGATAACCAGATTTAACGGCTACATCAATTTTAGTTATCAATTGTTTAATACTATTCTGAATTCCAAAATCAGCTCCAACAGATACAGATTTTGTAACGCCACCGATTAAATCATGTAACGGTTTTGCATTAACTTTCGCTTTTAGAAGCCAATAAGCTATTTCTAAACCAGCTTTAGCGAAAAAATTACCTTTAACATAATTAAAAATATTATTAATATCTTCAGCATCTTCAATTTCTTGATTAATTAATTTAGGAGCTAGAAAATTTTTCATTAAATTATATGCTCCACTAGTAGATTCAGGAGAATAAGTAGGAAATTTTAAAGGAGAAATCTCAGACCAGCTATACTCATCCTTAGAAAACATTTTAACAAATACTGAATAAATCTCTGAATCTTCACCATACGCAGTTTTCCAAGGATATATTAATGGCATTTTCACATGATGTAATTCAATCTTATTAATCTTCAACTAAAATATTCAACTGTTTTAAAATCTATATAATATTTGTAATTTTTAAACATATAACATGGTTAAGATTAATCATTAACGTGAGGATTGCCCAGCCCGGTCAAAGGCGCAGGGTTCAGGACCCTGTCTCGTAGAAGTTCGTGGGTTCAAATCCCACTCCTCACATTTATCCGCCACCAATAGCAGGCATAAAAATTATGACATCAGTTTCAATTAATTTAGTATCAAGATTTTGAAGAAAACGCATATCTTTATTATTTACAAAAATTCTGACAAAATTTGCTAAATTACCCTTGGGGTCTAAAACCTTTTGTTTAAAATCAGCACCATATCGATTTACTAATTCATCAATGACAGCGGATAAAACAGTTGATTCAACTTCAGTCTCCTTTTTCCCTTTAGCTGCCTGAACAAGACCGCCATATAATTTTACTTTAGGCATTATTTATTCCTCCTACTGTATCAATTAGAGAATCTAAATTTGGTGATATTTTAAATAAATTCTTGTTTATATCAATAAGTTCAGTAGTTTTTAATCCATTACCAGTTACACAACATACTACAGTTTCATCAGAATCCAGTTGACCATTCTTAACCATATTCTGAGCCATAGCAACAGTAACTGCTCCAGCAGGTTCTGTAAATATACCCTCAGATTTGGCTATCAATTTAATAACCTCAGTAATTTGACTGTCAGAAACATCATCCACTCTACCATTGGTTAACTTAGAAAGTTCTAATACATAATCACCATCACCAGGGTCACCAATAGCAATACTTTTTGCTAATGTATCCGGCTTTTCTACTGGAGTAATATTTTTTTGATTATTTTTAAAAGCAGTAGAAATTGGAGAACAACCAGATGCTTGAGCACCATTTAATTTAACTTTATTATTGTTAACAAGTCCAATTTGTTCAAATTGATTTAAACCACGATTTATAGCACAGAATAACGCGCCACTTGCTACAGGAATAATAATTTGATCAGGAGTTTGCCAATTCAATTGTTCAAGAATTTCAAAAGCCATAGTTTTAGAACCTTCAACATAATATGGTCGAGATGTAACGTTTACAATATTCCACCCAAATTCTTCTGAAGCTAAAACTGCTAGTCTATTAGCATCATCATATGTTCCATTTACTCCGATTATATTTGCACCATATGCAGCTACTTGAGATAATTTACCAAGTTCAGTATTTAATGGTGTTAGAACGTAACAGTTTAAACGCGCTTTAGCAGCTTGAGCTGCAACAGCACCAGCTAAATTTCCAGTAGATGCACAACCAATTATTTTATCCCCAAATTCAATTGCTTTCGAAACAGCTACATTTGCAGGCCTATCTTTAAAACTAAACGTAGGATTGATACTATCATTTTTTATATACAAGTTTTTAAGTCCTAGTATTTCACCAAGATTTTTACATTTAATTAGTGGAGTATAACCTACATTTAGATCAATAATGTTCTTATTATTATTCAACGGTAAAAGTTCTTTATATCTCCATATATTCTGTGGTCTATTATGAAAATCAAATGGTTTAAGAGAGATAGAATCATAATCGTATATAATATCAACTGGTGCAAAACACTCATTACAAATTGCAAGTCGAGTTAGAGGATATTCAGCATTGCATTCTCTACACTTCATAAAGGTTGCATAACTTTGTTTTGTTTTTACACTCATTATACATTAAAATAATATTCCTATTTATAATATTTGTGTGTTTAAATTATTCATATATGACTAATGAGTAGGGAATAAAAATAAAAAAGATATTTTTATATACAAGAACAACTTTGGAGTATTGATAAAGTGAAATTAAAAATGACGAGTCAAGGTGTTTGTATTCACTATAAAGTATTATTTTAGAGATTATTATATTAACTATTACAGTAATAATAAGTTGAGTTTAAAATGAGTGGAACAATTAATTTTGCGATCCCAAAAGGTTCGCTCGAAAAAGCTACATTTGAAATACTCGAAAGAGCTTGGTATAATATCTATGGAAAAGAAAGAACTTATAGACCTATAATTAATGATGAGCAGATTAAACTTAAGATGCTAAGACCTCAGGAAATACCAAATTATGTTTCTCAAGGCATATATGATGTAGGAATAAGTGGTTTAGATTGGATAGAAGAAACAAATGCAGATGTTGAAATTTTAACTAACTTAGAATATGGAAAAGTAAAAATAGTATTAGCAATCCCAGAGGATGACAGTATAAAATCATGTGATGATTTAATTAATACATATTTAAAAAGAAATAAAATATTAAGAATATCAACAGAATATTTAAACATAGCAAGTAAATACATTAAAAAAAATAATGCTTATAAAAAGAGGTGGTTAAATCAAGATCCTAAAATAGTTACACCTTGGAAAGTATTAGGAAATAATGAAAAAATATCATTATTTTTATCATTTGGAGCTACAGAAGCTAAACCGCCAGAAGAAGCTGACGCAATAATAGATTTAACTGAAACTGGAACTACTTTAAAACGAAATAAATTAAAAATTATTGATACAATATATGAATCATCGACATGTCTCATGGCTAATAAAAAATCATTACAAGATAGTAAAAAACGAGAGAAAATATTTGATATTTTATCATTATTAAGAGGGGCTGTAGAAAGTAAAAAAAATGTACACATTTTTGTTAATGTTAAAAAAGAAAATTTGGATAAATTATTAAAAGAATTACCCGCACTAAAAAATCCTACAATAAGTAATTTATCAGACAAAAATTGGTATTCTGTAAATACAATAATAAAAAAAACTGATCTATTAAAAATAATACCAAAATTAAGAAAATTATCTCAAGGTTTAGTTGTTCATGAACCAAAACAAATACTACCATTAGAGAAAATAGCTCAAGGGGAAAATAATGAATGAACAAAAAATATTATTTTCCGATATTAATGAAAAAAATCTTAATCAAATTATAAATTCATTAAGATTTGAAAATAATACTAATAAAAATTTGTTTAATCAAGTCAATAATATGTTAACAGATATTAAAAATGATGGGCTAAAAGCTATTTTAAAATATACAGAAAAATATGATGGAGTGACTTTAGATCCCAAATCAATAAAAATTACTAATCAAGAAATAATAAATGCATATAAAAATGTAAGTAAAAAACAAATTCAAGCTATAAAAACATTAAAATCAAGAATTGAATTAATTGAAAATAAGATTTTACAAAAAGTTGGTGGTGAAATTAGTAATAAAGATGGAGTACAAATAACTAATAAGTTATCACCAATTGACAGTGTGGGATGTTATGTTCCTGGAGGAGAAGCGGTATACCCAAGTTCAGTAATAATGACAGTAATACCAGCAAAAATTGCTGGAGTTCCTCGAATCACTATTTGTTCACCTCCTACAAAGAATAAATCCATAGATCCATTATTAATTGTTGCAGCAGACATATGTGGAGTGAATGAAATATATAAAATTGGAGGAGTGCAAGCAATTGGTTTAATGGCATATGGGACAGAAAATGTAAAACCAGTTGATAAAATTGTTGGTCCAGGAAATGCTTATGTATCTGAAGCTAAAAAACAAGTTTCACAATTTATATCAATAGATTGTCCAGCTGGCCCATCAGAAATTTTAATATTAGCAGATGATTCAGCGATTCCAAAGTGGGTCGCCAGAGATTTAATTGCTCAAGCAGAACATGGAGAAACAAGTGTTTGTGGATTATTGACTACTTCAACACAATTAGCTAATAAAGTAGAAAAAGAGTTAATGAACTTAATAAAAGTGGTTCCTAGAAGTGAATATGTAAAAAAATCCATATTAAATAACGGTTTTATATTAACTTCAAAAAAATTAAATGTATTAATAGATTTTATAAATTTATTTTCGCCTGAACATTTAATGTTAATAACTAAAAAAACTCAAAATATTCTTTCAAAAATTAGATCTGCAGGTTTAATACTATTAGGTAATTTTACACCAGTAGCAGCTTCAGATTATGGATTAGGATCAAATCACGTATTACCAACATCAGGTACAGCAAAAACGTATTCAGGTCTTTCAGTACTAGATTTTATTAAACGAATTAATATTATAAAATCAAACCAAAAGGCATTAAAAAATATAAAAAATTTAATTGAAACGATGGCTAAATCTGAAGGTTTGCCAAATCATTATTTATCAATAAAAGAAAGAATTAGTTGAAAAATAATATTGACACTAAAAAATAATAACTATACAATTAAAACTGTAAAAAAATCAGAGATATACATAAAAAATAATATAAAAAATAATTTAAATAATATAAAAGGAGTTATTTTTGATTGTGATGGAGTATTAATAGATGCTCGTTTATCATATGATTTAGCAATAAAAAATACAATATCATTAATTTTAAGTAATTTAATTTCTAAAAAACTGGATTCAAACATTATTCCCAATCAAATTATTGAGAAATTAAGAGAGACTGGAGGTTTTAATAATGATTGTGATACAGTATATGCAATAATAATATATATTTTAAGTAATTTAGGTAAGAAAGTGACTGATTTTATTAAAATTGTAAATGGTGAGGGATTTGACAAATTAAAGTTAGATAAGAAATTTTTAAAAGTGAATGGAGGAATAGAAATTTCCAAGTTTATGTTATTAAATATGTTAAAAGGGAGAATATTTCCTAAATTTATAAAACAATTACAGAAGTTAAATCAATGTAATATACAAACATTAAAAAAATTATTAATAAATGAATTTGGAAATGAATGTAATAAAATAATTAAATCTGTGGATGATTATACTAGTTACAAGAAAAATATTAAAAATAATATTATAACAACAATATTTGATGAATTCTTTTATGGTAAAAAATTATTTAATATTAAACATAATAAAATAAATCAATTTACCAATACAAATGGGTTAATTAAAAACGAAAAATCAATAATTACACGTAAATCACTAGAAACACTAGAAAAAATGTTTACAAAAGAGAATTTAGGAATTGTGTCTGGAAGAAGTTTGATATCTGCCAAATTTACTTTAAAATCATTAATGAATTATTTCAATAAAAAAGCATTAATATTTATAGAAGATGAGGAAGTAAAATATAAATCAAAACAATTAGCAGCAAAAATATGGAAACCTAATCCTTATTCATTATTAAAAGCATTAAATAAATTAAATACTGATAATAATATATTATATATTGGTAATTCATCAGAGGATTATATTATGACTGAAGCTGTTAAATTAAAAAAAAATGTGTTTTTTGTTGGAGTATATGATAGCAATAATACACCTGAAGAAACAAAGAAATATTATCTTAAGAACGAAGTTGATATAATACTACCAAATGTGAATTATATAATAGATTTATTTTTTAAATCAAATAATACTAAATGGTTTCACAGAGAATGGGGGAAGAAAAATGAGTAAAAAATTTACACGTTCAACTAAAGAAACAAAAATAAAAACTTCAGTTAAGATATACGGAAATGGAAAAGCAAAAATTAACACAGGGATACAATATTTGAACCATATGTTAGAAATTTTTTCATTTCATAGTTTAATTGATATAAAACTAGATGCAGCAGGTGACTTAATACACCACATAGCGGAAGATGTAGGGATAAGTTTAGGTAACTGTATATCAAATGAGTTGGGAGAAAGAAATGGGATCAGAAGATTTGGATCATCTAGTGTCCCTATGGATGATGCATTAGCATCTGCAAGTATTGATTTGGCTAAACGAACATATACAGTAATAGAATTAAAAATAGAAAAAAAAGGTGTTGAAGATATGGTAAGTGAAGATATATATCATTTTATCCGTTCTTTAACAACTGCAATTAATTGTAATATTCATATAAATGTAGAATATGGAGAAAATGATCATCATAAAATTGAAGCAGCGTTTAAAGCATTAGCGTTAGCTTTTAGAAAAGCAGTATCAGTAGATTTAAAACGAAAAGGTACACCAAGTTCTAAAGGTTTAATGTAAATGAGTAAAATCATGATATTTGATTATGGAGCGGGTAATTTATTTAGTATCAAACACGCTTTAGAAAAAAATGGTGTAGAAACTATAATTACAAACAAGTTTGTTAATATTAAAAATATTAATGGGTTAATATTACCTGGTGTAGGAAATTTTAAAACTGCAGCTAATAAATTGATTAAAGTAAAAAAACAAATTGATGAACTAAAAAATGAGGGGACGCCAATGTTAGGAATTTGTTTAGGAATGCAACTGTTTTTTAATAATAGTGAAGAGGGTGGAGGTCAAGGGTTAAGTCTATTCAATGGTAAAATAATGAAATTACCAAAGACAGTAAAAGTACCACAAATCGGATGGAATAAAATAAATATTACAAAAAATAAGGAATTAGTAGCTGGATTAGAAGATAATACATGGGCGTATTTTGTACATTCATACTATCCAAAAATTTCTGATGAAGAAATTGAAATTGCGAGTACTACATATGGAATTAAATTTCCATCAATTGTAGGAAAAGATAATATTTATGGAACCCAATTTCATCCAGAAAAATCTGATAAAATGGGAATGCAAATAATACAAAATTTTGTAGATATATGTAGACGTTAAAATGGATTTAATACCTTCAATTGACATTCTGAATGGTCAAGTTGTTAGATTGAAACATGGAAAACCAGAAAATTTAACAATATATGGTAATGATCCGATAAAAACAGCTCAATATTGGGTAGAACAAGGAGCGAAAAAATTACATATTGTAGATTTAGATAATGCATTAGGTAACGGAGATAATATAGAATTAATTCATGAAATAATAAAGAACATAAAAATAAAAATTCAAGTAGGTGGTGGTATTAGAGATAAAGAAAAAATCTTTGAGCTATTTAATTTAGGTGTAAATAAAATAATATTAGGAACGTTAATTATAAAACATCCAGAAATTGTAAATGAGTTAAAGAGTTATTTTAACACAAAAAAAATTATTTTAGCATTAGATTATGAAAATCAACAGGTAAAAATAGAGGGGTGGAAAAATAATACTAATTATAATGTAGTTGAACAGTTAAAAAATTTCCGAAATATGGGAGTTAAGGAATTTTTACTTACTTCTGTAGAAAGAGATGGAGTATTAAATGGACCAGATGTTAAATTATTATCTAAAATTAGAAAAATTAATGATGTTGAAATTATTGCTAGTGCAGGTATACGAAATATAGATGATATTTTAACTTTAAATAAAATGGGTATTGACGGGGTAATTATAGGTAGAGCTTTATATGATAAGAAAATTATTTTTAATGAAACTATAAAGAAGTTAGAGAAAGATGGTATTAGCTAAACGTATTATTCCATGTTTGGATGTTAAAGATGGACGAGTAGTAAAGGGAGTGAAGTTTATCAATATCAAAGATGCTGGAGATCCAGTATTACTTGGTAAAAGATATAGTGACGAGGGCGCGGATGAATTAATCTTTTTAGATATTACTGCGTCAGTTGATAAAAGAAAAATCATGTCGAAAATGGTTAAATCTGTAGCGTCTGAATTAAATATACCATTTACAGTAGGGGGTGGAATTAGGAATATTGAGGATGCTAGACTAGTGCTTTGTAATGGAGCGGATAAAATTTCGGTAAATACTGCTGCAGTAAAAAATCCAAAATTGATTAGTGATTTATCAAATATATTTGGAGAACAATGTGTAGTTGTAGCAATTGATATAAAACGGAAATATGAGGTAATAGATGATAAGGAAATAATAAAGGATGAAGAGCAACAATTTTGGTTTGAGGTTTATACACATGGTGGAAGAGTAGGGACTGAGATAGATGCGTTACAATGGGTCAGAGAAGTGCAAGATTTAGGAGCTGGAGAGTTATTAATAACTTCGATGGATAGTGATGGTACGAAAGACGGATATGATTTAGCGTTAATGAAACGGGTGTCAGAAATTTCCAATATTCCAAATATAGCTAGTGGTGGATGTGGGAATTTAAATCATTTTTATGATGTTTTAACAATTGGTTGTTCAGATGCTGCATTAGCGGCTTCTATATTTCATTATAAAGAGTTAACAATAAAAAATGTTAAAAATTATTTATATGAAAAAGGAGTTAGTGTAAGAATTTGAAATCGGTGAAAATTGAGGATTTAGATTTTTCAAAGACAAATGGTTTATTACCAGTGATAGTGCAAGAGGTTAAAACGTTAAAAATATTAATGCTTGCTTATGCTAATTATGATGCAGTAGTAAAGACGTTAAAAACAGGATATGCAAATTATTACAGTCGATCGAGAAAGGCATTATGGAAAAAGGGAGAAACATCAGGTAATACGCAAAAAATTATAGATATATTAGTAGACTGTGATTCCGATACTTTGATCTATATAGTAAATCAAAAGGGAGTGGCGTGTCATACAGGAAAATATACTTGTTTTAATAGTAAATTATCTAAATAATATTTTAACAAATATGAAGTTTATTAATATATTATAATAACAATAAAGTGATGAGTGAAAAAAGGAAAATAGTGGTAAAAGTAACCGGTAACATATTTGATTCTCCGGAAGATTTGTTTTTTAAAGATTTTATTAAATTAATAGTTAATTTACACAAAGATCATAACATAATAATTATAACTGGCGGGGGTAAAAACGCCCGAAATTATATTAAATTAGCACGTAACTTTCGAGTAAATGAGGCTACGTTAGATGAAATTGGTATATTTGTATCAAGAATAAATGCTAAATTACTTATATCTTGTTTAGGGACTGTAGCATACAAGTTTATACCTGAAAGTTTAAATGAAGTAGAACATGGTTATGATTCTGGAAAAGTAGTTGTTTGTGGTGGAATGAATCCTGGACAAAGTACAAATGCGGTAGCTACTTTAATAGCAGAGAAAATAGGAGCGGAATTATTAATTAATGCTTCAGAAATAGATGGGGTATATACAAGTGACCCTAAAATAAATAAAAATGCAAAGAAATTAGATAAGGTGACAGTAAATCAATTACATAAAATTTTAAAAGATAATACTTCAGCTGCTGGCACATATGAATTATTAGATCCTGTTGCATTGAAAATTATTCAAAGATCAAAAATACCAGTAGTTTTAGGTAAATGTTCAGTTGAATTTATACGTGATGTTGTAAAAGGTAAATCTGTAGGAACTAAAGTGATGAGTAATAGTGAAAAATAAAGTAGAAACAGTAAATGTACCAGCACATTCACATTGTAAAATATGTGGTAGATCTGTGCCAGTAAAAAAGAATTTTTGTTCAGTTGAATGTACAAAAACTCATGATAATAAATCTAGAAAGCAAAAACGTACTAGTAGATTCTTTTTAATTGCTATGGTTATGGTTTTAGGCGTGTTGATCTTCT
>CALBXV010000045.1 GCA_937890045.1 uncultured archaeon | reverse complement strand
AAGGCAAAGTGACTAAAGCCAGACGTGAGGCATATAGAAAGAAAAATAATTTTACCAAACAAATGGGATTTGGTTTTATTGAGCCTGATAGATATTACCCTAGAACCAACTATGGATTAAACGAAAAATCTAAACGTCAATTTAACGAATCCATAGTTCGTATTGCAGAGCAAAGACGTGAAGCTGCTCTTGCAGATGGCATGTCAGAAATCGAAGCTCAAAGAGTATATGACAATACAATAGCAGAACTTGGAATGTTCAGAGATGTATCTTTAAATCAATCTGCGAAATTAGAAACTCAATTTCTTGATAAAGAATATGAAGATGTAGGTTATGATAGTAAACCTAAAAACCTTCTTCAGAGAGGTGAGGAATTTTTAGATGGATATGACAGGAGACCTGAAGTCTTTGATAAATACAAAGAACAAATTATTCGCAGTTACTTTTCTAACATAGCTGCTATCTATGGAAACAAAGAAATTGAAACCTTTAAGAAAAGTAAAGTACTTGACAAAGGTCTTACCAGTAAACAATCAAAGATTCTTAAAGACAACGGATATGAAGGCAATACCGATCTATGGTCTGATTATCTTTATATGTATCTTAAAAATAGTTTAGGACATCCAACTCTTTTAACAAATAGAATACAAAAGAGTATTAATAAAGGCGATCCTTTAAAGCTTAAAAACAACCCTTTTTATATTACTACTGATTATGCTATAACAAAAGCTCTTGAAAAGATGCATGAAGCTGGTAAGTTTAAAAAATTACCATTCATGAGGAATGCTCCTAAAGATAAATTGGCAAGAAGAGATTACTGGGTACGTAGAATCCACGACCTAGGTAAAATGGAAGCAAGGTATAACCTACTTACACTTCTTGCTAATACCGGCACCATGATGACCAACCTATATGGTGGTGCCACTATGACTGCAGGCAGCGCATCATTCAAGAATTGGTATTCTTCACAAAAAGATTCTGAAGTAGTTAATAAACTATTAAAGAATGCCAAAGGCGACTATGAGCTTTTCTTTAAGAACGGCAAACCTGTAACTACAAGAAAAGAACTTATTCGATATATGAATGAAGAGGGTGTAATTGATAACTACATAGCTAATGAGCTGGAATATAATGAAGCATTAAGTTCCGGTATCAAGAAGCTAGGTAAAGATGGTAAGAATTTTATAAGAGAATTAAAGCGCAACATTAAGAACGACGCTACTGACGAAACACTAATGCAGCTTGCTGAAAGATATGGCATTAAAGATACCATGCTAAAAACAGGTGGGTTTTTTATGGCATTCTCAGAAAGAAAGAATCGTGTAGATGCTTTCATAGCTCATGCTTTGCAGGCTAAAGATAGACTTGGAGACTCCGGTATACATGCTACCTTGAATGATCCCTTTATATTTGACATGGCAATGAAGGGTATTGAAACCACACAGTTTCTATATCACTCAGCATTTAGACCTGCGTTCATGACTACTGCTTTAGGTAAAGTCTTAACAAGATTTAAACTATTTCAATTTCAATCTGTTCGCACTAGAAAAGAATTTTATAAACAAGCTAAAGCTTATGGCTTTAAAGAAGGCACCCCTGCATACGACAGGTTTAAAGACTTATTCCTTATGGACTTGTTTACTTATGCACTAGCAGGAGCATATATGTATTCAGTATTCGACACTGCACTACCACCGCCATGGGATTGGATACAGGATACTGGTGATCTAATGTTTGGTGATAAGAAAGAACGTGATCGAGCTTTCTTTGGTACGCTGCCAAGAGCTATAGCACCCATGCAGGTAGCCTTGCCACCCATCGCCAGATTTCCACAAACATTTGTAGAGCTTATCCAAGGAGATTGGGAGAAGTTCTCAGACTATACTATACACACCATGTATCCATTTGGACGCATGATATACTCTGGAAAGAAATGGACTGAACGTCCTGAGAAATTCTTTGAGAGTTTCTTTAGACTTCCCGTTCAGAAAGTATTATATCGTATTGAACGAGAGAAGGTTAGGGAAGCAAGAAGGAAAATGATAGAAGAAAGGTTAGAAGATGCCACCTAAAATTATAGATTGGCTTAAGCAATCAATGTCTGGGTACTATAATTATACTCCACCAAAAACATTTTTTGGAGAACCAAAACCTCATGTTACAGATGAAATACCCCCAGATAATTGGAAAAAAGGATTACAGGGATATTATAATCTAACTCCACCTAGAGACTTGAGAGGCAATACAATGCCTCATTACAGAAGAGAAATATTAGAAGATAGAACTAAAAATCTTCCTGATAATTTTTTGAACCCAGAACAAAGAATGAAATATTATCTTAGTCAAGACTTAGAAAATGTAGGAAAAAGAGTTGGGGAAGTAACTAAGCAACCTAAATATTTATCGGCAATTGAAAGAGGTACAACTACTTACGATCAGAATACGATGACACCTATTCAAAAACTATCTCCAGCAAAAGACAAACCACATTATTTAGCCAATGAAAAAAATTTATTGAAGTTAGCTCTTGGAGATATTGGAGTCCCAAAAAGACTAACTGGTGAACGTGGTTTAATAGACATTGAAAGACAAAAGCTATTATTAAAGGGATTGCAGAATTACATTGGAGAACGCAAACAATATTTACCTATACCTATGGCAAGACGTTTCTTTCAAGAAATAACGGAAGGTCAAAATCCAAGAAGAGTTTCTGAAACTATTCCACGTCAAGGTAGTAGCGGAAGGATGTATTAATGCCATCAAAAAAAAGATGGATACAAGGAGCTATCAAAAGACCCGGTGCTTTTAAAGCTAAAGCCAAGAAAGCAGGTATGTCTACCTCTGCTTATGCACGCAAAGTTTTAAAAAAGAATTCTAAAGCCTCTACTAGGACTAAGCGGCAGGCAGCTCTGGCAGTGACTTTATCTAAGATGAGACGAAAGAAGAAGAAAAGGTAGCCTCACCTACAGTACAGGATATGCCTTTTTTGCCCCCTAATAGCCCGAATACGGGACTTTCTTTCTTTTTGCGATACTAACCCAGCCTTAAAAAAGAACTGCGTAAGGATGCTAGTGCACCACATACGCAATTCTCCACACCCTCAACTAACTGAATAAGGTAAAGGAATGTTTTATGTCAATATTACCGGCTTTTGATATTCACCTTGTGGATCGGAATCTCTCCAAGCAAGAGCTGAAATTACAGTCTCCTTATCAAGGCCACCCCACGTATCACCGGGTATGTTTACATTAGGAACACCTTCAAAATGAATTTCATCCGTAGATGGATTTACCATCCTTAGATATGTGCCATTTCTAAATCCTGCTACAGAATTATCTGGAATCTCAACAGTTACAAGACTGTATTGTCTTCCATCAATAGTATCTGTATCTACTGTTTTAGTCTCAAGTGAAGCCAGTACAGCATCTATACCGAAATGAGCTATAAGTTCACGTCTCTCAGATACATTCTGTAATTTGAATATATCATCCATTGGAAGACTATCCATATCATTAGAATTCTTAGCAAATTCTAGTCTTTCTCTAGCTTTGATATTATGATATCTAGCTCTAGATAGACCATTTCTTATATTTCTATCATTATTTATTGCTTCATGATATTTTCTAGCTTGTTGTTTTGGGGGTTTGCTTATCAGATTAAAGTCATAATCCATTACCATATTTGTAAATATGCCGGTTTCTAGATTATTGAACTTTACTAATCTGGCTGTTCTAAGCCATCTAGTGCTTATATTTCCTAGGTGTCCATCATTTATGAATCTGGAAAATTCCCATTCTTGATTGTCAAAGTTAAGCGAGATCGTATCCTTGGTTACAATTATGTTATATGAATCGACACCATATGAATTGCAGTATCCTGCTACTTTATCTTTACTAACTTTAACATATAAGATTTTTCTAACAGTATTTATGTAATCTTCTTTGCATGAATACAATGGCATAGGTTTCATTGTATTGAATATTGATCTTATCATTAGTCTATTACCATCCTTGTAGTCATTGAAAGATGATCGAACTCTCTTACTTGAGTTACTTTATACATACCGGGTGGTATATTTATTGGATTATGTTCTTCATGTATCATTGTTGCTTCTCCGCCATCAACTTTAATAACATCAACTATATCACTATCACTAAAGTTACGCCCATATGCAGCTACTTCTGTACCGGGAATAAGGTCTTTTAATTCAAACCTATGATGATGTCCTGTTGCTTCGCCATATCTTATTACTACCTTATTCATTATATCTTTCTTTAATTGCCTATGTCTAATTGTATCTTTTTCTTCAGATTCATCAATCTTAGTAAGCAATACATCACCCTGTTGATATTTCATTGTTTCTCCTTTATTACTTTGGTATTACTCCGTCTTTTAGAATAATAGTTTTAATTCCTACATTAAGTGCTTCTAAATATTTATCTCTCGTCACTGGGTCTTTCACACTTTTGGAAATATATATCTTCATGTTTTGCAGTACGTCCACTGCTACTTGTGGGTTCATCATCATTTAAGGCTACCTCTATTATTTTTTTGATACCAGTCAATGCTGTGCGTAACCTTTTGTATCTTTCATATATTTTAGTTACTTCTTGATTATTCATATTTGTATTCCTTATGCAAAGGGGCATGCCACATACCAGTTTCATACCCCAATGCCAACCAAGTCACTATCGATCTTTCAATTCCAGCCAGCACAATAGGGTAGAAAGGGGGAGAACTGCCAACAGCTCTTCTCTATCTTCCTTAAGTACTTGCATATCAACTAGTGACGTATCAGGTTTCATGTAGTCAGCAATACGCTTTCTACCTTTAACCTGAATTTTAATTCTATCTTTTTCGGGGAACATATCTGCGACTACATCCACTTCTTCATTAAGACCAAGTGATCTGCCATCGCTTCCCCATGCTCGTTGTGCTTTTATATAGAATTTTTCAAATTCATTAACTACGAGTCTTTCAATCCTATTTCCTTTAGTTTTTGATTTGCTAGCCATTATTGTGTAAAGCTTTTCCATAAGCTAAACCCTACAAATGTTTCCACATTGAGAATTCCTACACTTATGTTTATATGATTACCATCACTTTTACCATGCGTTATAGTAAAGCTTAAAACTTTAAATAGTACTATTTTATAGCCTTTTATTGTTTCATGCTTAATCTTCAGCAATCGTAAAAGTGACAGGTTCATGATCCTTATATCCATTGGTAAAATCCATTATTATTTTTTCGCATTTTCTTCCCTTATGTAAATCTCCATTTTTATCGTAATCTATTACCAGAATTGTTGTATCAGTACCGGAAATATTTACCACTTTATCATCTTGTATTTCTATCTTTGCTATTCCATATATTATTTTTAACATGTGCTTGTACCTTTGATTGGAAAGGTTAAAGAAGGGGGAAAGACTAGCTACTGGTTGAGCATGACACAGGAACTACGCTCTACTCTCCCCTTCTTCAACTTGTTTATCAACTACCTGGTCAAATCTAAATGTTTCATGATTAAACCAGAACTTTAATTTGAAATTAGATTCATCTCTAGCAGCTATTGATTCAACTATCCTTGCCTTAGAATGGCTACTTGGTGCAGTAATACCCAAGAGTTTATCTGACTTTTGCTCTATTGCAGAATCTCCTTTTGCACTATGCTTATCAAGCGTTCCTTCATAAGATGCAGACTTACTGATATGACTGATAACAAATATCATAATATCATTTGTCTGTGCAATTTCTTTTAGTTTACTAACTATCTTTTGTATTTTGACCAGCGGATCATTTGCATAGTCTACTCTAATTTCATCAATAGTATCTATTACCAGCATCTTAGGAGACTGCTGACTGATAACATCGATAAGATTATTTAACTCTGGGCTAACAGTCATAACTTTTAGATGTTTTAGTTTACTCTCACATTCATTAATGAACTCATAATTTTCATTATTATATTGTTCAATTAATTTAAACTTAGTTTCATTCATCGCAATTTGACCAAACCTTCTGTATATTAACTCCTTATTTACCTCCAAGGATAAGTACAAACACTTAAACTTGTTAGTATTTACAATAAGATTTTGAACGAAAGCCGTTTTACCCAGCTTAGTATCTCCAATTAGTGTAACCAATTCCCCGATATAAAATCGATACGGATTTGGCAATTCCCATATATCAGCTAAATCAAAGCATTTATCTGAGAAGTCAGTTTTTACAAATTGTAGGAATGATTGAGACATGTTTTTTGCATTATATACCTCAATGCCATAATCTTTAAGTTTAAAGAACCGGCACCTAGGATCGCAAAATTCATCCATGATAACATCTTTACATCCGTATCCATCATGCTCCCAGCTATATACTGAGTTAACAATACGCTCTAGCTCATCATGAGAGAACGATGTTGTCCATTGACGTAACATAGCCATAGCTCCTTCTTGCGGTATACCACTGCGTTTCCACGCAGAAGCAATCCTTAGCAGCATTGCATGACGTTTACCGACAGTCTCACCCCGATTATACATTTTCTGTACACAGGTAACATGAGAAGTCAGTCCACCATTGGAAGGATATACACCACTGTCAACTTTCTCCTTAATAGCTTTAGGTTTTATTACATATGTTTTCCATAATG
>CALBXV010000044.1 GCA_937890045.1 uncultured archaeon | reverse complement strand
AAACAAGCTACTGAAATATATAAAAAAGAATACTGGAAACCGTCCAAAGTTGAAATGCTACCTGAGAGATTATGGAATATTTACTTTGATATGTCAGTAAACATGGGGAGAAAAAGAGCCTGTGAAATATTACAGAAAGCATGCAATCACAAGAATAAGGTTGGTATTAAAGTGGATGGAAGGATGGGGCGTAACACGGCTGGTGCAGCAAAAAGACTTGAGCCGAAACGATTGCAAAGTTTTCGAGTCAAGTATTATGCAGACTTAGTTAATAGGAAACCAAAATTGGAGAAGTACTGGTACGGATGGTACAAACGAGCGACAATCGCATAATATATGAGACGAGCTATTATAATTCCAGACCAGCACTTCCCTTTGGAAGATGCAAAGGCTTTGGACGTAATGCTTCAAGCTATACAGGTCATAAAGCCAAACATAGCAGTCAATCTCGGGGACGTTGGAGAGTGGGAAAGCGTAAGTGCATGGCAATGGAAACGAAGAAAAGTGCCGCCTTTGGAGTACCAACTCCCAGCTATAGACGAAGAGATCCGCGAAGTAAACAAGGGATTGGACAAAATAGATAAGGCACTTGATGATGTTAAATGCAAAACAAAGTATATGCTCCAGGGGAATCATGATGAATGGCTTGACAGGTTTGTTGAGAAGTTTCCCTATCTCAAGGAATATACCTTTAGAAAGGCTTGCAAGATTGATGAGAGAGGATACAAATACTATCCTCATAACAAACCCCTTAAGATTGGAAAGATAAATTTTATTCATGGAGTTTATGCAACAGTATATCACGCAAAGAAACACCTCGAAGCCTATGGGTCTAATATCTGTTATGGGCATACTCATGATGTTCAAAGGCATACACTCACAAAACTTGATTCGGGAACTATCGCAGCTTGGGCAATGGGGTGCTTAAAAGACATGTCAAGTGAAAAAAATAAATGGCTACGAGGCAGGTTACATAATTGGTGTCATGCTTTTGGTATTATAACATGGCATAACAATGGAGATTTTCAAGTAGAGACTATTGATATACAAAAGGGTAAAGCCTTTGTATGGGGGAAAGAGATCATTGGAAAATGATGAAGAGATTAGAAGATGTTATTACAGATAGACGACAACACTATAAAAAGAAAAGGAAGGTAAAAAGAAAGCGTGCCAAAAGCTCTACTAAATCTAAATGATTTCTCAGGCGGGCTGGTTAATGCAATTAATCCCAGGGATATTGCACCTAACCAAATGTCCGATACTGATAATATTATACTAGATGAGAGATCCTCAATTAGGCCTTTAGGTGGTGATGTAGAACATACAGATATTCCCAGTGGTACAACGGGTAATATTGCAGCAGGCCATGGTGCGTTTATTTTTGAGTCTGACCATGAGAAGGGAAGCGCAGCACTTGATACAGGTGAGAACTGGCTTGTTATGTGTGATGCTCTTACTGGAGGTATAGATCTTTATGATCTTAAAGGAGATTCCTTTACGTCAAACGTATTTGATCTTGGAACTAATGATAATGAAACTTTCGGATCTGACAAATTAACATTCAATAATAATAGTGGCAGCGGAGCGAATGATACTATTGTAGACGCTGACAGTGGTTTTATTGCTGATGGATTCCGTAAGGGAGATATTATTCAAATATCTGGATGTTCAGACCAGACGACAAATAATCTAAACTCCATTCCAATAAAAAATATTACAACAAATACTATTACTATTAATAAGAGTGGCCTTCTTACTCAAGAGACAGCCGAAAATGGAACTCCCACAATTACAAAACTATGTAAAGCGGTATATTATTTTGCTGATGAAGGTTTAAGAGTAGCTGATGGTAGTTTTAGTTCTGGTACTCAACCCTATCATTATTCTTATATTAAAAGAACTCAATTCCAGGGACTATCTCTCAGCTCTACAACAGCTTTTGATAACTGGTTTGCGAATACCAATGGGCTAGCAGCTCCTACGCAGCTAACAACTACAGCTTCCTATCCAAGTGCGGGAACTGGATTTCGTATCACAGCCGCCTCAGCGGCTATAACTGGTGGCGGTT
Organism: uncultured archaeon; assembly: GCA_937890045.1. Next base: position 1,633 of record CALBXV010000044.1, on the reverse strand, counting down.
ATCTAAATCAGGCATATCAGATAGCGGCTACATTCATATATGATGGTAATCAGGAGTCTCTTCCTTTCATCCCTACCTCTAGTAATACCTTTACTCCTACTGGAGATGGACATAAAGTTACTTTTGAGTTAAGGGCTACAGGGCCTTTTGATGAGCGTATTACTGGGGCGAGGATATATCAAAAGCTAAGCGGAACTAATGATCCTTGGGCCTTGCTAATAGATATAGATTTAAATAGGGGTGCAAGATCAGAACTAAGTAGTGAGCATTCGGCATGGACACTTGTTTCTGGCGATACAGTAAGGATACAAAATATTGTATCATTGGTACCAAATCTGGAAACATATGAAATCCTAAATGGATTCCAGCCTACTGAGCGTAAGATTTCAATAAGTGGAAACGGGGAAGGATATAAGACAGCAGTTATAGCAAACAGGAGATGCTTTATTGCCAATGTAAAAACAGAAGATGAAGATGGTCAAACCGTACAGATGCGTGATAGGATTATGTATACGCCTGTAGGAAAGTTTGATACTTTCCCAAGAAGTTATTTTATAGATGTAGTACGAGGAGATGCTGAGGAATATGTTAAGCTAGAAGAATTCTCAGATAGGCTTTTAGCTTTCAAGTCAGAGAAACTTTACATAGTTAATATATCTGCACCAGCTCCAGCTAACTGGTTCCTGGAAGAAATTAAAAACTTCTCTGGATGTGTTCACCCCAACGCAACTGTAAAAACAGAATTCGGCATCTGCTGGGTCAACAAATACGGTATCTTCTTATACAATGGCTCCGATGTTACCAATCTCCTTACCAACCGTATAAAGGAGTCAACCTGGCAGACATTTTTTAATGACGCTACTATTCTTGGTTATAACCCAAGAAAGTTTTATTTGGTTATACTGAAGAATTGTTTCTCAGACGATGGTGATGTAATCATATATGATTTCCGTACTCGTTCATTTGTAAAAGGGGCGGCTGCATTTGACTCCGATGTGAATAGAAGTAACATGGTATCAGATTGGAATGGTAATATGGTTACTACATACCAGAATTCCCGAACAGGAGATCAGCTTTGGTCACTTAGTTCTGGAAGTTGGACTTCATATACCTCAGGCACATGGGGGTCTTCAGATGTTGCTTATAGCATAAAAGAATGGTCTGATGATATGCGAGATGTAGCAACAAATAATTTTTCAATTACTACTAAGGACTTTGATTTTGGAGAACCTGGTAGAATGAAAAAGATTTACTCTGTAATCATTACTTATAAAAGTGATAATGCACAGACACAACCTATATACTACGCTGTAGATGGATCAGATAGTTTCTCATCTCAGCTTACAGGAAATTTCGCAGAGAACACTAGCTGGGCAGTTTTAAGGGCAACAGCTGCAACTCCAATTGAATGCCAGAGTATAAGATTCAAAGTAAAGAATCCTACTAACGGAACTGGATCTACAGCAGGAATTCAAATTAATGACATCAGTATAGAGTACAGAGGAATATTTAAGAGAGCAGGATAATGCAAAGTATAGAACGAAAATTAAGAAATATATCACAACCCAAAACTGCTATCCTAGATCATCCACCTGCATTAAGTCAGATGCTAGATGGAGAACAAGTATATGCA
>CALBXV010000043.1 GCA_937890045.1 uncultured archaeon | reverse complement strand
TATTATAATAGGTATAGGTATTATATCCCATATTTTTCGTATTTTTATCATTCTAGTCTCGATATATTATTCTCTTTGATTACTTCAATCTTGTCTAACAGGGGGTGAGTCCAGCCATGTGATACTACGTATGTATTTAGTTCTTCTTCTTTTAGTAAAATCTCAACGAGCTTCTCCCTACCCGCCTCGTCTAATACATTGATGACTTCATCTAAAAACAATACATTGATACGACTCTTCGAAATACTACTCATTAGTTTCCGAATTGCAATTAGTGTCGCAGTATTAACTCGCGTCAACTCACCGCTGGAAAGTGCGGTAATTGCGACCGTCTTTCCATTATCTGTTATTTCTACATTTAATTTGTCGTTATTCACAACAAAGTTTATACTAAAACGACCATCGCTAAGTTCTGCTAAGTAGTCGTTTGTCATGTCTTCCAAATCTTTTACAAGGTTCTCAATCTTATAAGCTATAAGTCCGCTTGTACTAAAAGCTCGTTTAAGTATTTCTAAATTTGAGAGTTTTGCCGAAATTTTTGAAAGCTTTTCTTGTATCCCATTAAGTTCAGTTTCAAACTCTTTTGTTTGTTCTTGTATCACTTGAATTCTGGTGTTTCTGGCTGCACGTTTCTCATTTTCTTTCATTATCACTTGTATCTCACTCTGAGTTTCCGCTATCTTTTCTTCTAATTTCTCGATGTTATCCTGAAGCCAAACCGCGTCAATCGGCTCATTATCTAAACTATCATCTATACTGCGTTTTAAGTCTGTCCACTCATTACGTTTTTGCACAGCTTCCTCATACTCTTGTACTTCTGCCTGAATCTTCGCAATTTTTAATTCGTATTTTAACTGCGTTTCTGCCATGAACTTTGCATCATCTAAATTCTTTGTTATCAACTCATGCACAAATTCAGGATCTACTTCCTGAGAGCAAGTCGGACATTTTGTACCAAGTTCACTAATCGAGTCAATCATGTCTTGGCTTTGAGAAATTTGTGCACCGCATTCTCCGACTTTTCTACTAAGATCAGCAGTAATCATTTGTTTAGGTTTTTTAATTCCTGCAATATCTTTAATCTTTATACTTGCTAACAGATGCTTCTTCATCTCATTTTCTGAGATTTTTCGATTTGTGGAATTAATATTTTCAAAATCGATTAATAAACTCCTTAATCGCTTCTCATCATTACTCGTATCGATTTTCAAAATTTTCATAGGTAGTATGGTAGTATCTGTTAATTTGTTATTATGAAGCCAATTTTGTATTGATTCCGTCTTTGCATTAAAAGAAATAAACTCCTGGTTAAGTGTCTTTGCACCTTTCTTAAAAATCTCATGAAACTTTAAATATTCATCTAACGAAAACAGATCTATTAGAAATTTCTTCCGATTTGCATCTGTAGCCGTTAAAAACTGTAAACTTGCGTTTGTGTTTTGATATACGAGTTGCGAAAAAGTCTTAAAATCTAAGCCTAAAATACCTTCTAAAGTCTTATAAGTATTGGTCGCGGTATGACTAGAAATATCCTTTCCATCTTTTAAAAGCCTAACTTTAATTATACCACGACTGCGACGAGCTTCTATCTTATACTGCTCTCTTTCAACCTTAAAATCCAATGAGATATTATAACCTTTATTATAATATCTATTCTGTATATCTGCTTTTTTGATTCCCTTGGAATTTTTATTATATAAAACTTCCTCAAGTATCAAAGGAATACTCGACTTACCGACACCATTCGTGCCTATAAGTTGTGTTAAATTACTATTAGCTAAGTCAACATGGTTGTTCGTACTATAACTAAAGCAATTATCCCATCGCAATGTCCCGAGAGTAATCATGATATACCCCTAAAATCTCCTTTACTTGTTCATCTTTTAATTCTAAAATATAACTGAGATACTCTACTAATTCATCTTCAATCGACATTTCGTTGGTGAGAATTAACGCTGCCTCAGTTTTTCTACGAACTATCTTCTTATCCAATAATTCTGTATTTTCGACTCCTGCTAAATCTGTCACATTTCCTTCGATCTCATAAATCGTATGATCGTAAGATGTGGGAACCATTTCCTTTGGATCGGTTATGGTCTTTCTCACCAGTTGTGGCAATTTGAAGGTGTGCCACTTCCAGTTCCACTGGCTTGTGTCGATTAGCAAGTAGCCTGTTTCTATTTTAGTTCTGTGAAATTGTGTAGCCATTGGACTACCAGGATATACAATGTTTAATTGTGTGTTAGAATGACTGTGTAGATCGCCCGCGAACACTCTTGGAAAGTGTGCGAATCTTTTTAAGTCCACTTCTGGACTTACGTGAGGAGGTATAGCTCCCCTAACGTGAGTAAATAGCGGTTGCCTTATATTGAATTGTTTAATGTGCCACTTCCTATGTAACTCACAATAGGGAAGTATACCAAAGTGCTCACCTTTATAGATATAATCAATTATTTCTACCAAAGGATTTAGTTCTGTTGTTGCACTTTTTAGTTGTGTAAAAAACGTTTTGCCTTTTCTTGTAGCCTCGTGATTACCGTCATATATTAATGTGGGAATTTTTACTCCACTTATAAATTCAAAGTATAACTCTAATTCTACCATCGAAGGAATTCTATCAAATAAATCTCCTCCAATAATGTGTAAATCTACGTCATTTTCTAACTGTCTAATTTGTTCAACAAAGAGCCTAAATCTATTCCGAGCCCACGAAACTGGGACATTCCTTTGTCCCAGCTTCAAATGCCAGTCGGCAGTAAACAGAATTTTGTCTACCACGGTTTTTTATTTCCGTTGCTAAATTCCTTTGCGACTTCATCGGGAGTTTCATTTCCTAAAGATCTAATCCTCTCCAAGAGTTCCTTTTGTGCTTCCACAGTAGGTCTAGGTAAAACATCATCCATTGATCGAAGTTCGGCAATAGATGCCATTTCAGCTTCGTCTAATGATCTTGTTTTACATCTCAAAACTTGTAATTGATACTCGACATTAAATGCCATCGGACCAGTCTTTACTCGTTTAAAATGTATGTCCCAACCTGTTTCAGGATCTGTTGGATCGCCTAAATCTTCTGCTGCAAGCATTATCTGCTCTAACAATTTTTTCTTTAGATTCAGGACTTTTACTTGTCCATCGCCTGGGTCTATACATTGAATTGCATATGCCCAACCGCATTTCATATCTGGATAAAAGGTTCTTACCCAGTCTTTTTCTATATTGTTGAAGGTTTCAGAATCTCTGTCGAAAGATAAACATTCCATAGGAATATTTTTGTTGTTTTCGCCTTTAACCCAATATACATATCTAGGTAGTATATCACCTACCATACGAACGACATTGTCGCCATCTCTATATGTGAATTGATTAATAGTTGATTTCTTTGCTTTGCCCTCAAGCTGACCAAATTTTATAGCCATTGTTTTCTCCTTTAAGTGACTTCTTCAAATCGAAAATGTACTTTGTTATCTTCAATCTTCAGTAGCCTGTTGTTGTTAATTGCGTCCTCAGACACTGGTAAGTGTAAAAGGTCTATCGTTGTTTTTCTCGAATCGTAATAGGCATTTAAATTTCTATAACTAGCGATAGCTATATACTCTACCCATTCTCGATCAGAGAACTGTGGTCTATTTATAAAGACAGCTTCGGGGTTTACTAAGAAACTGAAGCCTGACCAGTCTTTTCCAAAATATTTATATAATGGATCACGATAATTTTTAGGTGTGAGATTATAAGTAAGTGAATGCACTATTAGCAGTATTTCATTTTCCTTGCCTTTAGTTGCTTCTAAAATCTTTTTCCAATTAAATCGTATCACTATTATACCAAAATTTTAACTCGGTGTCAAGAACTAAATTTCAAAGGTGATTAATGTCATACCCTTGCTTCATATAGTATCCTAACCTATTATTCGCTTGTCTGCGGGCAGTCTTGCCCAACAGATTAATATCTATTACCACGGGGGTCTTCTTACCTTCTTCCCGCCTTATTATTCTTCCTATTAGCTGTGTTAATAAAGGTTCGTTATTAACTGGAGTTGCTAAAAGTAAACAACTTAAACAGTTAAGAGAAATACCTTCAGAGAATATAGACTGTGTTCCATAAAGGATGTCTTTATCATCATATATCCTATTCATCATTTTAGGTCTCTCTGTATGTGGCACTTCTCCTGTAATAACTAGTGCCTTATCTCCACTCAATTCAGCACAAGTTTTTAGCAAATCAACTCGGTCTGCTACTACTAAAACTTTATGTCCTTTAGCTGCGTAAGCACTTGCTATTAATGATACTGAATGTCTGTATTCCTCATTATAAGCCAACTGATTAATCTTTCTAGCCCAGGGAATGGCTGCTCCGTCTAAGAATCTAATCTCTGTATGAATTATATCTATAGTTGGAGTCATGTAGTTTTCTTTTGGGGGAGTAATGACATTTTGTCCAAAATAATCTCTGAAAACTACATGTTTACCATCTTTTCTTTCTATTGTGCCTGATAATCCTATCTTGTATCTTGCTCGACTTTTATCTACAACTCTTGCAAAAGTAGGACTACTAACATGATGCATTTCATCTAGAATTAATAATCCAAATTCATTTATTATATCAGGAATTCTTCGGTATAAAGACTGGACATTTCCAATTACAATAGGACTATCAATATTAAATTTTCCACTACCTATAATTCCAGTTTCAATTCCAAAGACCTTTTGTACTTCTCTTACCCACTGTGATCTTAAAGCTAATGTATGCACTACTACTAATGTTTTCTGTCCAAGTTTACTTGCGATTGCTAACGCGGTAAAAGTCTTCCCCCAACTTACCCAAGCGTTTATTATACAATTATCATAAACATCTCTGTAAACTTCACTTTGGCTCTGTCTTAAATCGAACTTAAAAGGAGGAAATTCTACTGGAATTTTCTTTCTCTTATCAACTATCTCATAGTTAGTAGGTATTAAATCTTGTCTACCTATAGGCATAGTCACTAACCCGTTCCTGACAAATCCCATGTTCTTTATAACTTCAGGTGGATCAGTCGGTTTATATGAAGGTATTTTATATGTTAGTTGTTTATCAATTATAGATTCAAGATGATCATTTACTTCTATATAAATTCTATTACTTAGTACTGCTTTCATATTTTTCTTCTTGTATCTTTTTTCCATTCGGTTGAATACTCATAAAAAAACCATGGAAGAGTATTTTTATATATAATACCTGCCCACATATATTCCACTTCAGGAGGTCTTTCTACTTCTATAGGAAAATTTATATCTTTTAACCATAGTAAAGATACTATATCTTTCTTTTCCACATTCAATATTTTATGATATATTAATGGAAAGAAATTTTGTTTAGTATATGAAAAAAGCTTTCCTAAAGAATCTATATACATATAGCCTCTATGCATTACTAATCCTGATAATGATTTTATCATGTATCTTAATGGGTATAAATTAGGAAGACTTGTCTGTAATCTTCTCGCCCCTAATGTATCTCCACTCATATTAGTATCATCTAAAACTTTATTATCTGCAAAGACAACTCCATCTTCAGTTTTTGTATCTTCCGTTCCGACTACATATATTGGAAAATTTATTTCTTCTAATTTCATAAAAGTCTTTTATGAAAATCCTTAAATACTATAATTATAATTAAAAGACAGAATAAAATCCAAGGAATATCAAGTTTATTCATATCATCACCTCTTTTAAAAGACCCATTAATAGTATTGTAGCAGCTACTGTATTTAAAAACATTATTGATCTATCTTGCCATTTAAAGCCAACAAAAATCCAACCACTACAGCCTAAGAAAGATAAAGTAACATCTACCATATGAAGTATATCTAAAGCTCTTAGTATAATTGCACCAAGAATTAAAAAACTACTACCCCATTTTACCCACCAAGTAATATCATTTAGGGGTGTAACATGATAAACTACTCTAGCTTTAGAGTAGTCTTTTGTATTTTTCTTCAAATTTCCCATTTGAATAGTCCTCCGATATATCAAATTCACAACCAATAGGAGAGCCTGAAATATAAACTCCTCTATCCATTTGCATAAATTCTTTTAATTTTTTACAATAATGATCTATTTCATGTTCTGGAACTTCTGCCAATACTGAGTCATGTACTAAGGCAAAAATCTTACTTTTTAAATAATTTTTTTCTATATAATTGTGCATATCTATAGCACCAGATAAATTAATATCACTAGCTACAGATTGTACTAAGAAGTTAATACCTGATCTTATTTCATGACTAGCAATACCTCTATCTGTAGATTTTACATTTTCTAATCTTCTCTTTCTTCCGAAAGTAGAATAAATAAAAGCATTAGTTTGAATAAATTCTTTACAGAGATCTAACCAATCTGCAAGTCTTTTGAATTGAAAGAAATAATCATCAATGACACTTTGTGCTTCTTTTGTTGAAAAATATGAACCACTATCTTTTGTTACTTGTTGAGATATTTTATGAGCTCCTGCCCCATACATGATTCCAAAAGTAACAGCTTTAGCGGCTTGTCTTTCTAATTTATAATGTTCTGATACTTCTTCTACTTTACAAGGTAGTTTAAATACTAATTTAGCAATAGAACTATGAAAGTTTCCTCCTGTTCTAAATATTTGTTGTAGATTTTTATCATCTGATAAGGCTGCGGCAACATATACTTCTGCTGTGGTTAAGTCCATAGCTACTATCTTATTCCCTTCTTTAGCTTTTATACAACCTTTAATAATTGGATTGTCTCTTGGAATTTGTTGCATATTAAGTTTACCACTAGAAGATAGTCTGCCAGAAGTTGTACTATGTAAATTAAAGTTAGTTCTTAATCTCATATCTCTATCTAATTGAGGAATGATTTTATCAAGATAAGTATTTTTAATTTTTGATTTTTGTCTAATATTAAGTATTAATTGTGGCACATCATGTTTTAAAGCCAACGCTCCTAAAACTTCCGCATCAGTACTATGAGCACCTGTACCAGTTTTTTTACCTGTAGGTTTTAAACCAATATAATCGAATAAAAGACTTCGTAATTGTACTGTACTATTTGGATTAAATTCTTTCCCTTGTCCTTTTTCAAAGATTTTAATCTCTTTAAAATCATAAAGACTATTTATTGCTTCTTCTATTTCTTTTTCCATTAAATTTTGTGATAACTCTAATCTTTTTCTGTCAAATGGAACTCCTATATCCTGAATATCTTTTAAGAATAACATACCTGGAATGAGTATTTGATCGTAAACTCTTTCTAGTTTTGGGTTTTTTGCTATTGCTTCTTTCATTTTGTGAAAGATTATAAGCGTTACTACAGCGTCCATAGCTGAATATACTTGCATAATATCAAATGGTATCATTTCCCAACTAAATTGTGATTTTAATACTCTATTCTTTTTACAATAATTAGCTATATAGTCTGTTAAAGGTTTTTCATAATTACCATATTTTGTATGTCTTAATGCTAATTGTTTTAAACCATGAGTTCCTGGGTTCTCATTCAATAAATAATGCAATAACATAGTATCTTCTACTCTAGGAAATGTAAAATTGAAATGATACTCTAGCATAGCTATATCAAATTTTGCATTATGAAATACTACTATTTTCTCAGTAAATAAGTCTTGTAATAGTAGTTCTACTGTAGAATCTATAATATCTGTTAGAATATATACTCCTTCATCTTCTCTATAAGATAAACTAATACCAAGAATATATCCGTCTCGAGGAAATAATCCCGTTGTTTCAGTATCGCAAGCAATATATTCTGAACTAGACTGTATAGCCTTTTGTATAAATTCTATTGCCTCATCTTTATCAGTTATTCCCTTAAAATTATCGGTAGAATATTCCACAGGTTTTAGTTCACCTTTTATATACTTAACTATATTTTCTACTGATTCGTCCCATGTTCGTCTAGCTTCAGGCTTAAACGTAAGCATAGCAGGGTTTATAACTGGGAGAAATTTGTTATCTATTAAACGCCCACTATGCTCCGTTATTGATCTTTCGTTTGTAAAAAATAGTAATGATTCTGATCCTACCAATATGATCCAATCATACTGGTCTAAATCTATTTCTATATCTACATCACGTTTTAATACCTTCTTTTTTTGCTCTGAGCAAAGATGGTAATGATCGAACTCAAATTCATTGTTAAAATGTCTTACGTAATCTGTTCTGTTTGGTGCTTTATCAATTAATGCTATTTTAGTCATTTATAATCCCTTATTGTACCTTATATAGTATTCATCTTCTGGGTATAGTTCTGCCCATACATCTTTGTGAGTTTTACCACTTAAAATATCTCTTATTGTTTGATAATTAACTTTATATTTTAAACCTATTTCTTTACTGAAGTCCTGCATACAATTTTTAATATTAAAATCTTCATATTCTGCTTCAATAAGAATTTCTCTAACTTGTTTTTTTGTTAAATATATTTTGTCCGATCTTTTATAGATACTTTGTTGTTGTTCTTCTGTAAAGTACTCGTTATACCAGATATTATAAGTTCTTCCTGACATTAAATTTTCCATAGTTGCTCGTGTTTTTCCATATTTTTTTACTAATTTTTCAGCAAGCTTTCTCTTTGTACCCAATTTTGAAAGGTCTACTTTTTCTATATCTGCATATATTTTAAATACTTGTTCCTTGTCCCATCTTTTAAAACTTCTTATTTTTTGAGTGTCTCCCATTATTTCTTTATGTACATCTTTCCAAGTCCTTCCATATACTATGCTATAAAGTGTATTTTCATGCACATCAAGTTTTACAGCTTTTTCAAGAATCCAATATCTTAGTTGACCATCTCCTTTTATTAAATTAAAATTTTTAAATTCTTTTAATAGTTTTATAACTTGTTCTCTATTAAATATTTGCCCTTTAGGTGGAGTTTTTCCGTCTCTTGCATCTATTTGGTTTTTACTTGAATCACCTAGTTTTAGATGACTAGGCTCCATGCACCACGGGTTTTCACACTTATGACGAACTATATCTTTTTTATGTGACCAATATTCTAAATTATCTCTTACTATAATCATAAATTTAATTCCACTAATAGCACCAGTTTTCTTTTTTCCTCTCCAATTATTTGGTATCCTAATTCTTGCATATCCTTTATCCAGACCTTTGAGCCATTTTAAACACGGTTTATCAAAAGCTGAGTTTGGCACTATTTCTGTTAATCTTCTATCTGTTAGTATTAAATTATATTTTTCTTCATCAGTTCTATATATCCATTTTCCTTCGTCATTACGATAACCCCCTAGGTACTGTTGGTCAATAGGAGTAGAAGGTTTAAATTTATGCTTGGGATTATTTAACATTATTTGATTATTTTCTTTTATAGTCATAGGCCTGACATGAGTAGGAGCTACACACAATCTATGGTCAGGACTAT
>CALBXV010000042.1 GCA_937890045.1 uncultured archaeon | reverse complement strand
GCAGGTGGAAATCCTTGTTTAGAACAATCATTAGAAAGTTATGAATTATGTTGTTTAGTAGAAACATTTCCAAACAATCATGAAAATTTAGAGGATTATAAGAGGACACTTAAATATGCTTATTTGTATGCCAAGACAGTAACACTTGGTAAAACTCATTGGCCAGATACTAATAGAGTTATGTTAAGAAATCGTAGAATTGGTTGTTCAGTTAGTGGTGTTGCACAATTTATTACAAATAGAGGTTTAGAAGAATTAAGAAATTGGTTGGAGAATGGTTATGATACTATTCAAGATTGGGATTGTGTGTATTCTGATTGGTTAGCAGTACCAAAGTCAATTAAAACTACTTCAGTTAAGCCAAGTGGTACAGTTTCATTGTTAGCAGGAGCGACACCAGGACTTCATTACCCTGAGAGTCGTTTTTATATTCGTAGGATAAGACTATCCAAACATTCAGAATTAGTAACACCATTAAAAAAGGCAGGATATAAAATAGAACCCGCATTTGGTTCAGAAGATTCTACAGTTGTTGTAGAAGTGCCAGTTGATGTAGGAAAGGGTATCAGAACTGCCGCTGAATTGTCTATTTGGGAACAATTTAGTTTAGCAGCATTCATGCAACGCCATTGGGCTGACAATCAAGTAAGTTGTACCGCAACATTTGATCCAGATACAGAAGCTGAAGAACTACCATATGTGTTGAATTATTTTCAATACAGATTAAAAGGTATATCATTATTGCCACGACACGACTTAGGTGCGTATAAACAAATGCCTTATGAAGCAATAGATAAAAAAGAGTATAATAAGCAAGTAAAACAACTTAATAAATTAACTTTCGGTGTAATCAAAAACGAAGAGGCAGAAATAGACAAATTCTGCAATAATGATGTATGTGAAATACCAGGGGAAACTTTAGAAAAAGCTTGACAAGTACCTGGTTTTTGTCGTATATTCAGATATCAAATTGAAGAGGTATAGTCATATATCAAAATATCTTTTATCAGATAAGTAAAAGTAGAATACATATTTGGGATGATAAAAAAGGATATGCAGTTTATCCATTTAAACCATATGCTTATATAAAAGACTCAAAAGGTACGTTTACTTCTTTATATGGTGATAAGGTAAGAAGAATTGCTAAATCACAAATAGAAGAATATGATACTTCTTTTGAATCTGATGTGTTAGCAGAAACAAGGTTTTTAGTAGATAACTATACAGATTCAGATGATGTATCAGAGGGTCATAGAGTTATGTTTTTTGATATTGAAGTAGAGGTTACAGAAGGTTTCCCTTCAGTAGAAAAAGCTGACAATGCAATTACTTCTATTGCTTTATATGATAAATTAACTAAAGAATATCATTGTTATGTACTTGACGCTGAAAATGCAGTTAATAGTGAAAATTTTGATAATGCTACAGTAATAAAGTTTAAAGAAGAGAGAGATTTATTAAATAAATTTTATCAAAAATATCTTGAGATATCACCAACAATTATTAGTGGTTGGAATAGTGATAGATTTGACATTCCTTATTTATATAATCGTTCTCGGAGGTTATTAGGTGAGGATGTTGCTAAATGTTTATCACCAATAGGTATTGTAGACTATAATAAACATAGAGGTGCTTATAAAATAGCAGGTGTATCTAGCTTAGATTATCTTGAACTATATAAAAAACTTACTTTTGGTGAAAGGTCTTCATATAGATTAGATGATATTGGAAATTATGAAGTAGGTATAAAAAAAGTTTCATATGATGGTACATTGGATGATTTATATTATAATAATAGGAATAAGTTTGTAGAGTATAATATAAATGACGTTGTTATTCTTGAAAAACTTGATGAGAAGTTAGATTTTATTGGTATTGCTAGAGCTATTTGTCATTTGGGTCATGTTCCATATGAAGATGTATATTATTCATCACGATTTTTAGAAGGTGCTATTCTTGTATATCTTAAAAAACTTGATATTGTTGCGCCAGATAAGAAAAAAGTAAATAAAGAATTAATGAACAATGGTGATAAGTTTTCAGGAGCATATGTACAAGAACCAATAAAAGGTAGACATGAGTGGATTTATGATTTAGATATTACTTCAATGTATCCATCAATTATTATGACATTGAATATTTCTCCTGAAACAAAACTTGGAAGGTTAACAGGTTGGAATTCAGAAGAATTTGTTAAAGGAGTAGATAAAACATATACTATAGAAGATGATTCAGGAAAAGAAAGTGCTAAACTAACTACAGCAGAGTTTAAGAACTTTTTAAAAGATAATAATGTATCTGTATCTACTAATGGTGTGTTATATACACAAGATAAAAGAGGGTTAATTCCAACTTTGTTGGAAAAATGGTTTGATGATAGAGTAGAATTTAGAAAATTAGCAAAGAAGTTCGCTGAAGAGGGTGATAAAGAGAAATATGCATACTTTGATAGACGACAGTATATTCAAAAGGTTGTTCTAAATTCATTGTATGGTGTGTTGGGTTTACCTGTATTTCGTTTTTATGACTTAGATAATGCAGAAGCAACAACGACAACGGGTGTTGAGTTAATTAAATATACTAAGAAGATAGCTAACTATTATTATAATTCTGTTTTGGAAGATTCGGAAGATCATTGTATATACATTGATACAGATTCAGTTTTTTATTCTGCTGTTTCTATGATTCAAAAGAAATATCCACACATTAATGTTAAAGATGAAAATCTAATGATGGATAAGATTTTAGATATTGCCTCAGAGGTTCAAGAATATTTAAATAGTTCATATGATTTATTTGCTAAAAAGTTTCTTAATGTAGATAAACATAGATTTGAGATTAAGCAGGAATTGATTGCTAGAAGTGGGTTATTTGTTACAAAGAAAAGATATGGATTGAAAGTTGTTAATGATAATGGTGTTAAGATAAATAAACTTCATGTAAAAGGTTTAGATATTGTTCGTTCAAGTTTTCCAATAGCTATGAAAGAATGTTTAACAAAAGTATTAGAAGATATATTAGCAAATGTACCTCAGAATAAGATTAATGAGTTTATTCTTAATTTTAAGAAATCTATGAAGTTGAAAAACTATGATACTATTGCAATGCCAACTTCAGTTAAAAATGTTAAAAAATATGTTCAGAGGGGTGATGGTAGATTGTTAGCTAAAAAGGGTGCACCTGTTCATGTTAAATCAGCAATAAATTATAATAACTTTTTATTGTCAAGTAAACTTGAAGCAAAGTATCCTTTAATTGGAAACGGTGAAAAGATTAAGTGGATGTATTTAAAAGACAATCCATTTAAATTTGAGACTTTATGTTATAAAGGACATGAGGATCCTCAACAAGTGTTAGATTATATAAAAGAGTATATTGATACCGATAAGATATATAAGCAAGCACTTAGTAAAAAAATAGTAATGTTATATGATGCATTAAAATGGGAAGAACCAAATGATGATTTTGGTTTTAATAAATTCTTTTAATTTGGAGAAACAAAATGATACTTATATATATGTATATAAAGGAGTTACATAATGAATAAACAAACGTTGATGGGATTCATCAATAGGTTTTATTTAGGTGGGCAAACTCAATCAGCACCTGTAAAATCAACAAAAGACACACTTAGTTGTGCATTTATCAACTCAGCAAAAAGTTGTGTTGGTGATATTGTTTTAGCTAAGAATGGAATTGGTGATTATGAAATGGGGCTGTATGAGATTCAAGACTTAATTAAACTAATTAGTGTATTGGATGGTGATATGGATGTTGATGTTAAAACTGTAGGTGAAGTAGCATCACAGTTAGTCCTTTCACAAAAAAATACTAAAGCAAGAATAAATTATGGTCTTGCTAGATTGGATGTAGTTCAGAAGAAACCAGATTTATCAAATGTTCCTGAGTTCACATTAGAACTTAAACTTGATAAGAAGTTCATTAGCACATTTATTTCAGGTAAAAGTGCGTTAAGTGAAGTTGCAACATTTGCTGTATTAGCAGATGGTAAAGAAGCAAAGGTTGTAATAGGTTATAGTTCTACAACACAATCTAATAAAGTTACAATCCCTGTAGAATGTGGTAAAGTAGATAGTTTTGAAGAGGCTGTATTATTTGATGCAGATACTTTCAAAGAGATATTACTTGCTAACAGAGATTGTGAATCTTCAACTCTTTACATTTCAGATAAAGGGTTAGCTAAAGTTAATTTCAAGGTAGATAATTTCGATTCTACATACATACTAGTTGCAAAAACAACAGTAGACTAATGGAAAATACTGTAGATAAATCAAAAGTTTATCTACAAGAGATAGACAAAAAGACTGCGAAGGAAATGATTGTAAAACATCATTATTCGCATAGAGGTTCTTCTTGTAGATACGCTATAGGAATATATTATAAGTCAGATAATCCTCATCCTTTTTTTAAGGATACGAGTGAGGAAAAACTCATTGGGTGTATGACTTATGGTTATCCTGTAGGAAGAACTGTATTGGGATCTATGTTTAATGAAAACGTTAAATTAGAAACTAATAATATTTTGGAATTGACAAGATTATTTATACATGATGGTTATGGTAAAAATATTGAATCATATTGTATTTCTCAATCATTTAAATGGTTGAAAAAACATGATGAAAATGTTAAAACATTAATAAGTTATGCAGATCCTGATGTATTACATTTAGGTGGTATTTATAAAGCTACTAATTGGTTGTATCAGGGTGCAGGATTAAATTTAATGCCAAATTATTCAATATCTTTAACAAAGGATCCATATGAATGGATACATAGTAGAACTGTTTCATCAAGATTTGGTAGTCATAATATAATAAAGTTAAAAGAAGCAGTTGGACATACGTTTTGGAGAAGAAGAGAACCTGAAAAACATAGGTACATTTACTTCTTAGGTAGTAAAAAAGAGAATAAAAAGTTTATGAAGAATTTGAAGTATGAAACTAAACCGTATCCTACAAATGCAGAAGAGTATTTACCGCCAATAGAAGAACATAAAGGGAGTTTATAAAATATGAATAAATTATTAGCAGCTATGATATTGTCTGTATTGGGGCATATAATAGCATTTTTTCATATGAATGCACAGTTTAAATGGGAATGGGCTAAATCACAATGGTGGGTAATATTAGTAGGGCTTCCAATAAGTTATCTATTTTATTATTCAACAAGATATTCATTTGAATATTTTGGATATTATTGGAACATAAGATTGATTGGTTTTGGTATGGGAACATTTATATTTGGTTTAATGACGTGGGGAATATTAGGAGAAGCACCAAATGCGAAAGTTATGGTAAGTTTAGCTTTAGCATTAATAATAATTTTAATACAAATGACTAATGTGGTGAAATGAAAGTTAAAACAAGAATAGGTATAGATATAGATGGAGTGCTTAGAGATTTTTCTTGGCAATTACATAACTATATGTCCGTTAATTACCCCGAATCAATTATAAAAGATGCTATAGATGATTGGGATTATCAGAATTGTTTTAAAGGTTGGGATAAAAAATCTTTACAAGAATTATATTGGGATAAGTATCCAGAATTGTTTTTTAGAGATTCACCACCTATATATGGTGCTATAGAACAAATGCATGCTTTATTTGAGTGGGGTAGTGGAAAAGGTTATAAATTTGTTTGTATATCTTCTCAGAGAACACCAGGAACTTATGCTTCTTTAGAGTGGTTGGGAAAACACGCATTAAGTTTTAGAGAAGTATATTTTGTTAGTGGTGGTGATAAGTGGAAAATAGATGTTGATTGGTTAGTAGATGATTCACCATCTAATTATCAGGCTTGGTTAAAGGGTAGAGGTGATGATTACGGATATATTTTAATGGATGCACTATATAATCAACACATTAAACCTACTAATAGGGTAAAAGAATTAAAAGAGATAAAGGAAATAATAGAATGGTAAATCATAGTTTATGGGTAGAACAGTATAGACCAACTGAATTAGAAAACTATGTTGGTAATACACATTTAAAATCTAAGGTAGAAGCTTATCTTACAAATAGTGATATTCCTCATTTATTATTATATGGAAGAGCAGGTACAGGTAAAACAACACTTGCTAAACTGATTGTTAAGAATATTAAATGTGATTATCTATACATTAATGCTAGTGATGAGAATAATGTAGAAACTGTAAGAACAAAAGTAAAACAGTTCGCATCTACGATTGGTTTTACAGATATGAAGGTAATTATCTTAGATGAATGTGATTACATTACACCTAACGCACAAGCCGCTTTGCGTAACCTTATGGAGACTTTTAGTAAGTACTGTAGGTTTATTCTAACCTGTAACTATGCAGAGAGAATCATTAATCCGATACAAAGTCGTTGTCAAATTTTTGAAATTATACCACCATCTAAGACAGAAGTAGCTCAAAGATTGAATCAGATTTTAAAAGAGGAAGGTGTTAAACACGAGTTAGAAGATTTAAAAATATTGATTGATTCTAATTATCCTGATATTCGTAGAACAATTAACGCAGCTCAAAGAAATGTGGTTGATTTACAATTAAAATTAGATGTAGAGAGTATTACTCAAAATGATTATAAGTTAAAAGTGTTAGATATTTTAGAGAATCAAGATAAGAAAAACGCATTTAAAAATATAAGACAGTTATTAGCAGATAATGCTATTAGAGACTTTTCAGATTGTTTTCGTTTGTTATATGATAATGTAGATTCTTATGGTAAAGGTCATATAGCAGAAATAATATTAATATTAGCGAGATATGAACTATCAGATAGCCAGGTAGTTGATAAAGAAATAAACTTTATGGCTATGTTAATTGAAGTATTGGGAGTTATAAAATGAGTACAAAACCAATGAAACCACTAAAGAAACCAGCACAAAAGGTTGATTTATCACAAGCAGATACTATGAAATGTGAGAAATGTTCTAATTATCTTTTTATCACATCATATGTATTAAAAAGAATATCTGCTTTAATATCACCCACAGGGCAAGAAGGTATAGTTCCAATTCAAGTTTATAGTTGTGGTAATTGTGGCCATGTACCTGCTAAGTTAATGGAAGGTAGTGGAGTTGAAGAAGAACTTAGTTAAGAGAAAAGGATTATTCGATCATATTAAGCACATAACATCTGTACAAAGTTCCAATTATTGGGATACTATTACAGATGAAGATAAGAAAACGTGGTCGAATTATATGGTTCATAGATTTTTATCTATGAGAACAGATTTTTTAGATGTGGTGAACGAGATACAGATGTATAATTTATCACCAGAAATAATATATAAATTTTATTCTGATATTATTCCAAAGGGAAAATATTGGTTAAAATATATTAAAGGGAGAAAACAAATGGATTATCCAAGATGGTTGTTAGATGTTGTGGCAAAAGAGTTAGAGGTAAGTTTAAGAGAAGCTGTAGATGCAGTTGATATGTATATGTTAACTGAAGGTGGTCAAGTAGAACTTACTGAGTTGTTACAATCATATGGTGTAGATCGCAAGAAGTTAAAAGAAGTGGGCTTGCAATCTGATACTTGGTTAAGTGAAATCAAAGAAGACGAATGAGTTTAGACGGTTATACCGTAGATCAAGTACCTAGAAAATCCATTCAATCCTTTATAGAAAAGTATCATTATAGTCATAGTTGTAATGGTATACAAGGTTTAGAATGTTTTGCTTTGTTTAGACCAGGTAAATTTAATATACCTGAAATGGTAGGTGCTATGATGTATGCTATACCATCAATGCCAAATACGGCTAAGAAGTATAATCCTATAAATCCCGATAGATGTGTAGAATTGAGAAGATTAGTTAACGTAGATGAGGCTCCCCCGAATAGTGAAAGTTTTTTTGTAGGAAAAACTATTAAATGGTTAAGACAAAATACAAATTATGAAGTTATAGTTTCCTTTGCAGATTTACACTATGGACATTCAGGAGTTATTTATAGAGCTAGTAATTTTGAATATGTCGGACAAACATCTCCAGGTAGAGTTTTAATGGTAGATGGTAAGGAATATCATAGTAGGTCTTTAAGTCAACCGATTAAACCATACAGTAGAGAAATTAGACGTAGGTGGGAAGCTAAAGATCCTAATATATTTTTTGTAAACAGAAAGTGTAAAAATATTTATGTTTATTATTTGAACAAAGGTATTAAGAAGAAGATAAAAAGAATAGAAGCTAATGAAAAGAATTAGTTATAGTCAATACAGCCAATGGGCTGTGTGTCCTCATAAATGGAAATTAAATTATATAGATGAATTGAGGACATTTAAGGGTAATATACATACGTTGTTTGGTTCTGCTATGCATGATGTATTACAGACTTATTTAACTATAATGTATAATGATACAATTAAGAAAGCTGATTCATTACCATTAGCAGATATGTTACTACATCGAATGAAACATTACTACAAAGAAATAGTAAAAGATTTACATGGTGAGGAAATATCAAGTCAAGAAGAAATGCAAGAATTTTATGTACATGGTATGGCTATAATAGAATGGTTTGTTAAGAAAAGAGGAATGTATTTTAATAAAAAAGGATATGAGTTAATAGGCATTGAAGTTCCTATTGAATATAAATTACCGAATGATATTGAGTTTGTTGGATATATAGATGTTCTTTTATACGATACTGTAAGAGATAAGTATAAAATCATAGATATCAAGACTTCCACAATGGGTTGGAATAAGTGGGCTAAAGCAGATAAGACTAAGACAGATCAATTATTATTATATAAACAGTTCTATGGTGCTCAACATGATATACCATTGGATAAGATTGAGATAGAGTATTTTATTGTAAAACGTAAACTATATGAGAAAGTAGATTTCCCTCAACGTAGAGTACAAACTTTTGTACCTGCAAATGGAACACCAAGTCTTAATAAAGTTACACGTAATGTTAAATCTTTTATTGATGAATGTTTTATTGGTGGAGAATACAACCAATCACATATTTATAGAAAAGAAGCATCAAAGAAAAATTGTAGATTCTGTGAGTTTAATCAAACTGAATATTGTGATGCAGGAGTCAAATAAATATGTACAATAGATATAATGTAGGTTTAAGATTACCATTACATTCTTTTATAGGAGCTGATTGTGAATCAGAAATAATTGCAAAAATAGAAGATTCTTATACAAAAATACCAGTGAATTGGGAATTACATATGTGGTTTGATGATAATCAAGTAACATACAAAGAAGTATCAGAATTTACAAAGAAACACGAAGATAGTTTTAAATACAGAACATTTATAAAAGCAAGAGATGCTTGTCAAAATCCAAATTATTATGTTCAGTTTGAGGTAGAAGATATAAATAATCCTATGATAGATAAGTCAAATCAATGTACATCAAATCACAGATTTAAATACAGTATACTATCAGGTGAACAAATAATAAAGGGATTAGATAAGTTTATTGAAATAAGTAATTTTATTCTCACAGTAAATGAAAGGACTAGTTATAAACCAAGAAAGAAATATGAACGTTAAAATAGCAATTGTTGGATCAAGGGATTATACAAATAAATCAAAGATTAAAGATTTTATTTATAAATTAAAAGAGGAACATGGAAAATTAATAGAAATAGTTAGTGGTGGAGCAAAATATGGTGCGGATAAGTATGCAAGGAAATATGCATTGGAATTTAATATGAAATATACAGAGTTTCCACCATATCACGAACCACATAACA
>CALBXV010000041.1 GCA_937890045.1 uncultured archaeon | reverse complement strand
AGAGCAATGTTATAAGTTGGATGGTAAATCAAGTTATCGGGTTGCCAACTATATCTTAGCAGCTTTAAATTAGTTTTATGATTTACAAACTTAGAACATATTTGTTGATATTTATTTCATTTTTTTTATATCTATTCTTATCAAAACAGAAACCAGGATTCAATAAAAAAAGAATCTTAATAATCCCACAATTTACAAGGATGGGAGATCTTATTTGTGCAACACCAGTTTTTAAGCAAATAAAGAAAAAATATCCGAAGAGTTTTTTGACAGTTACTGTGGCGAATTTCAGCGGTACTGAAGGTATTATCAAAAACAATCAATATGTAGATGAAATTATAATACTTGAAGATGATGAGTATCTTGATTTTTTTGGCATCTTTAGATTTTTTAAGAAGATTAAGAAGAGAAAATTCAATTGGTCCATAAATCTTGAATCATCTGCGATGGGAACACTTATTTCGGTATTTGGGCTTATACCAAACAGAATAAAAATTATAAAATACGACAGACCGTTTGCGGAAGTACTAAATGATTGGATGAATACTCATAAAACTTTCTATAAAGGAAATGAGAGAATACCGAACCTTTATTTAAGAACATTAAATGTACTTAATATTCCAATGCCGGATAAAATAAGAAAAGAAGTATTTACAACTTCTGACACAGAAAATAAATCAGCAGATTTTTTTAGAAAAAAAAATATTTTAGATAAAGATTTTGTTATTGGCGTAAGTGTTACAGCAGGAAATAAAGTGAAAGAGTGGGGAACAGAGAATTTTTTAGAATTATTAAGTAGGATTTTAGAAAAGCACAATGTAAAAATTGTTTTTATAGGGACACAAAAAGACAAAGAGAAAATCAGTATTGTTAATCAATCAATAGAAAATAAAGGCATTGTCGCAACAGATTTCTCTATAGAAGAATTACCGTCTTTAATGAAGAGGTTCTCTATGTTTATATCTGCTGATACTGGGCCCATACATATCGCAGAAGCTTTAAGCGTGCCCCTTATTGATATTATAGGTCCGATTGATCCTGATGAACAAGCGCCTGTAAATGAGATTAGCACTGTTGTTAAGTCGCCTGAGAGCTTTCCACCTACTGTATTTGCTCTACGCAGGCAGGGTGATCCAAAAGAAAGTAAAAAGGCGATGGAATCTATATCAGTCGATATGGTATTTAAAGCGTTTGATAGGCTATTTTTAAAGATAAAAGAGAGTAGATAAATCTGTACAAGTAAGGCCGATTTGTATAAGATATTAGGATATTATGCATAACATTATCATATTTTCTTCAAACCCTCCATTAAACGAAACCACTATAATCGGAGTTACAATGGATGCAAGCTTTGGTATAGAAGAAGCAAAGCGGGATTTGGGGTATAATCCTATTGATTTATACGAAGGTTACAAACAAGGATTTGCAAATCCTGAAGACCGTTTTTAGTGAGAATTTATAATGCAGAAATTTTTTTTCATACTCTTTAAAAAAATAAGTGCTATTGTATCTGGACGAGGTCTTGGCAAATTACCTTTTGCGTCAAAATTATATCAATTTTTATACAAAAACTTTAAACCAAAAGGAGTTGTTAAAGTTAAAGCTGGCGGTCATACAATGTTTGTTGATTCTCATGACAGTGCACTTGCTCCATATTTAATAATGCACGGGAATTTTGACCCAGAGGAAACATTTGTTTTAGAAAAGTTTTTAAAACAAGGGATGACATTTGTTGATGTCGGTGCAAATATCGGATACTTTTCACTTATTGCTGCACGATTAGTTGGAGATGGAGGAAAAGTTTTTGCGTTTGAACCAGATGAAGATAATTTCAAGCTACTTGAGAGGAATATTAACAAGAATAATTATAAAAATATAATAACAATTAGAAAAGCCGTGTCTGATAAAACAGGAACAGCAAAATTTTATCTTGACTCGGAGAATTTATGCGCGCATAGCCTAAATCCAAAAGAGAATCAGAGATATGTTGAAATAGAAACTGCAACACTTGATGAATTTTTAGGAAACGATAGGAAAATAGATGTTGTTAAGATAGATGTAGAAGGCGCAGAGCGGGCAGTATTTGACGGTATGAAAGAAATAATCACAAAGAACCATAAACTTGCGATTATAACTGAATTTTATCCAAAAGCTATTGAGAATTTTGGGAGTTCACCAAAAAAGTATTTAGAATCTTTTGTTGATGTAGGATTTAAATTGTATAGAGTAAAGGGCAAAGAATTTGTTAATATAGATAAATCACGAATTGATTCTCTGAGCAGAGGAGAAGGAATGGAGAAGTTAATAAATGTTGTTTGTCTAAAAAACTATAACTAATATGAAAGAACATAAAATTTTAGCAATTATACCTGCGCGTGGTGGATTAAAAGATGTTCCAAAAAAGAACATAAGAGAACTCGCTGGTAAGCCACTTTTGGCGTGGACTGTTGAAGAGGCCAAAAAGTCAAAATATATAGATAGAGTTATTGTCTCAACAGATGACGAGGAAACAGCAGATATTGCAAGGAAATATGGTGCTGAAGTACCGTTTATGCGCCCCGCAGGTATATCTCAAGACCTCTCTACTGATATTGAATTCTTAACTCATGCGGTAGATTTTCTAAAAGAGAACGAAAATTATGAACCTGACATTGTTGTACTTCTTCGTACAACATCTCCTCTTAAGACAGCTCAGCATATTGATAAAGGTATTGAACTTCTTATAAAAACACCCGAGGCGGACGCAGTAAGACCGATTATTGAGTCACCAAAACATCCATACAAAATGTGGAAAATTTCAGAAGACAAAAAATGGACTGAACCGTTTTTGTCTAAAGATTTTACAGGCATGGATGAACCATACAATGGTCCTAGACAGGTTCTGCCGGATGTTTATGTGCCGACCAGGCGCAATGGATGTTATACGCTTGAAGACAATACGCGAACTCAAATCAACTTCTGGTAAAAAAACTGCATACTTTCTAATGAAGTCAGAGGAATCCATAAATATAGACAGTTTAATGGATTTTAAAGTAGCGGAAGTTTTTATGCAGGAACGAATGAAAGATAAAAAATAAACTAGAACTTTTTTTATCCAAGAGCAACTGTTAAAACAATACCGGCAAGCATTATAAGTGCTGCAATAAGTTTTTTTCCAATATTTTTTTCTTTAAGAATTGCACCACTGAAGATAATTGCCCAAAAAGACCATAGACGTTTCACACTTGAAGTATATGCTGCTAGAGAATAATTTATTGCTTGCATAGTCAAAACTGCACCAATAGAATGTATTATTATATATGGAAATAAAAATTTTCTAACTATTTTTGGTATATAAAAAAAATCTTTTTTATTCTTAGATAATATAAATCCTATAACAAGATTACCAAATCCTATAAGAAAGAATCCAAGACCTATAAGAAATGGTGCTGATGATGTAATTGTAGCTTTCTTATCAAAAGGAAGAGATATTGCAAAAGATATGGATCCTGCAATTGCATATAATACTCCAGTATGTTTTCTTATTTCTCTAAATGAAAATATTTTAATTTTCTTTGTAGAATTTAAGAGTATCCATAAGCCAAAGAAAGTTACAAGCACACCTATTATTCCATATAAAGACGGGTTTTCTTTTAATATTATAAATCCCGTGAGAAGTGTTAATGGAGGAGATATTAGTCTTATTGGGGACACTAATGAAACATCTTCTTTTTGAAATGCTTTTGTAAAAAACCATATTGCGAATATATTTAAAAACACAGTACTTGAAAAAGCGACCCAGAAACCGCTCTTTATTTCTGGCAAA
Source organism: uncultured archaeon (assembly GCA_937890045.1). Next base: position 19,642 of record CALBXV010000041.1, on the reverse strand, counting down.
CCAAAAGCTGCGGTTACTCCAAGCACCAATATTCCCACAAGGCAAAAATCCAATGCTATTAAAAATCTCTCATTTATATTTGAGGACAAGATTTTTTTAGTAAATACATCATAAAATCCCAAGAATACAGTACCTGGTAGCATAAAAATTAGAAATAGGTATATATTTGTCATATATAATTACTATAACACAGAGAATATTTACCAAGTGTTACTAAATCAAACATATCTTGACTGATTAGTTAGGATATGTTTTACTTTTGTCTAGTAAATTTAAATTGTTATTTGAAAGGAGAATATAGATGAAAATAGCTTATGTTATCTATGGTGACATAATGACTGCGAAAGAATTATTGCCAGTAGCAAAAATTCTTGAGAAAAGAGGGTACTTAGTCAGGAATATTGTAGATCAATCAGAATTAGAGAGAGCGACAATTATTCTTGATAAAAAAGGTGTCCTGTACACTAAAGATTTACCAACTTCAGAGGATATTCCAGATGTAATTATATGTGGCGCAAACGCAACGGCAATTGATGCTCAAAAAGAATGGACCAAATTTGGAAAGTATAAAAGGATACCAACTATATGGTTTGAAGATACTTATGGTACTAGTAATAGGATTCTTGATGTATCACCTGACATATTGTGTGTAGTTGATAATATTGCATCTTGTATAATTAATAAAATTAGACCAAAAGTTGAAATCAAAATTGTTGGTAAACCATCTATTGAACATTTCAGTGATTATCTTGGTAAAACACATGCCATTAAGTCCGATGTGTTTGAAAGATTGCATATTGACGTTGATTCATTCGTAGTCACGTTTTGGTCAGGGGGTATATATACAAGTAGGGTAGAGAGCCATATAAAAGCCTTATATGATCTTGATAAATTAACTAACAAGAAAGTATTTTATCTTCCGCGTATACATCCGAAACTTGAAGATCAATCAATATTTAAATTAGCACTTAAAAATAATTTAAATATTATTGATACTTCTAATTGGGACAACACAGATGAATTAATTATTGCTTCAAATATAAACATAGCAGAATGGTCAAGTAATGTTATGTATATCAGTGCTATATTTGATATACCATCTGTTATGTGTTTGTTCCCAATAGATAATCCAGACGGTGTTAAGGAAAGAATATCCATGTGCTTTAAGGATGGAATCCCGCCTCTTATAATGGAGAATGCTGGCTGGGGAGCTGAAAATCCGGAACATTTGAAAGAAATTCTCATTGAGTTAATGAATAAAGAAGATAAGGCCATAGAAAAAGTTTTCAAAAATTCTGGAATATTTAAAAATCTTATAGAAGATTTAGGTTCACCAGATAGAATAGCTGATGTTGTAGAGAATTCTATTCTGATGAGAAAGGAGGCACTAAGTTGAGTAAGAGTTATAATATTTTAGCAGTTATACCAGCTCGTGGTGGTTCCAAGGCAGTGCCGAGGAAAAATATTAAATATCTCTGTAATTATCCATTGATACATTATATGCTAAGGTCTGCACTTGAAAGTGAAATGCTCGATTGTGTAGCTGTATCATCTGAAGACGAAGAGATATTAAATGTTGCAAATTTGCTTGGTAAGATTAATGACAAATTCGCACTTGTTAAAAGACCAAAAAATCTAGCACGTGATGAAACCCCGACACTTCCTGTTGTTCAACATGCACTTAAAAAACTTGAAGAAGAAAGTGGTAAAGAGTTTGATTTTGTTGTGTTGCTTCATGCGGTGTCACCACTGACTACTGCAGAAGACATTGATTCTGCGATTAGGAAACTCATAGAGACTAAAGCAGATTCTGTTGTGAGTGTTTATAAAGTAGAAGGAGAGATGCACCCTGTTAAGATGAAAGGGATTAAGGATGACAGGTTATACCAATATGTTTCCAGTATGCCAGAGACAGGTTTTAGGCGACAAGATTTTGAGTCCATTTACAAGAGATCTGGTGGAGTATATGCAGTCACAAGAGAATTAGTTATAACAGGTAATTTTAATTTAGGATTCTTTTGTGGTAAAGACACACGGCCATACATTATGCCAAAAGAGCGGGCGATTGATATAGATACAGAAGTTGATTTTGAAATAGCACGTTTTCTTATGGAGAAATTAAAGCGTACAGTATAATACTGTGCGCTTTTTACTTGACAAACTCTCATCGGAGTGCTAATAATATGTTTAGTATATTATTTAGTTATTTGAAAAAAATAGGAAATATCAAATATAATTCAATTCAAAAAGGAGATAAAAATGAAAAGTTCAGAAAAGAAAAAGATTTATTTAATTGATCTTGCACATGAGTCAGAACTTGGTCTAAGTAGTGACACTATGCCACTGCAGCTAGGTTTAATAGGGTCATATTGTTTAAAGCAATATGGTTCAAAGGTGGATATTAAGATCTTTAAATTTGTTGAAGATTTCAAAGAAGCTATGGATAATGAGATTCCTTTTATTATAGGGGCTTCAAATTATTTATGGAATATCGACTTGAATTACAAATTTATAAGTGTAATAAAAGAAAAATATCCGAAAGTTATTACAATTTTTGGTGGTCCAAATTATCCTGATGAGTTAAAGAAACAGATTGAGTGGTTAGCTAAATATAAAAATATTGATTTTTATATTTTCAAAGACGGAGAAATAGCTTTCTCTAATTTAGTTGGAACCTTGTTAGAAAGTTCAGATGTTAGATCTGTCAAAAAGACAAAACTTTCAAGTTGTCATTGCTTAATAGAAAAAAAATATTATTTTGGAGACCTTGAACCAAGAATAACAGATTTATCTACTATACCGTCTCCTTATATTGCTGGACTTATGGATCATTTTTTTGACCATAGATTAGTACCGACAATACAGACAAGTAGAGGATGTCCATTTGAATGCGCTTATTGTTCTGAAGGTGATGGTTATTACAGCCAGATTTCAAAGAAGTCGCTTGAACTCAAAAAGGCGGAAGTAGATTATATAGTTGATAAAGTAAAACATACCAAAAACTTACGCATAACAGATTCTAATTTTGGAATGTATAAGGAAGATGTAGAATTCTGTGCATATTTGAGTAAAATTCAAAAACGGGTTGGTTATCCTGAATATCTAGGATGCAGTACTGGTAAAAATCAACACAAAAGAGTACTTGAGTGTAATAGATTATTAGGCGGAGTAATTCGTTTTACTGCGTCCGTACAATCTTTAGTTCCTGATGTTTTAGAAAACGTAGGACGTAAAAATATTTCTATTGCGGATATGATTGCTTTATCTGATGAAGTTAGTGATAAAGGTACAAATTCATATTCAGAGGTTATATTAGCGTTACCGGGCGATTCTCTTGCTGGAGAAATGCAAAGTATGGAAGGATTAATGAACGCTGGTATTAGTAATATAACCCAACATCAGTTTGCTTTGATTTACGGTACAAGTTTAAATTTAGAAAAAAATAGAAAATTTTTTGGTATGAAAGGAATGTTTCGTCCGATTCAGAGGTGTATAGGCAAGTATTCATTTATGAATAAAGAGTTTATTTCTATAGAGATTGAAGAAATTTGTATAGAAAATAATACTTTATCTTTTGAAGACTATCTTAAAGCAAGACAGTTGTATCTAAGTGTCGGTATGTTTTACAACGATCGTATATTTGGAGAAATACATGCATTGTTACGTCTTCTTAATTTATCTACTTGGAAATGGGTTAATTTAGTTCATGAAAGTATAAAAAATTCTAATACAGAGATAGAAAAGCTTTATGATGATTTTGCAAGAGATACCAGTAATGAACTATGGGATAATCCAGAGAAAATGTTTGAAGATGTAAGTACTGATATTGAAAGATATGTTTCTGGAGAAATCGGAGGCAATCTAATCTATAAGTATAGAGCCTTGGGTTTTATAAAACATTTTTCTAGTCTTCACAAAATAGCATTTGAAAATCTAAGACTTTATTTAAGAAGAAACAGAATCGAATGCAATTCCATGATAGAAAATCTTCATAGGTTTTCATGGTTACAAAAACATAATCTTCTCAATCATGAAGATGCTGTTATAAAAACCTTTGATTATGACATTGTAAGAATGATTACAGACCCCACCATTTTCCGCAAAGGAGGATCTATTGAGGATGTTCATAAACAGATTGATGTAAAAATCTATCACACTAAAGAGCAGGAAGAAAGTATAAAACGACAGTTAGATTTTTATGGATCTCATCTGGGCGGATTAACAATGTTACTTTCAAGATTTCCTGTAAAGAGATTCTATAGAGAAACGACCCCAGTTTAGTTAACTAAACTGGGGTTTTATTTCTACTAAGGAACTTAATTTATTTAGTTTAAGTTACCATACTTAGAGATGCTGCTTTTTACTTATTTGTAAATTTATGTTAAAGAATATAGCAGTTTTGATATTTGAAAATTTAAGATAAGAATGGAACCTTTGAAGGAGGAAAGAAATGTTAGATTTTAAAATTTTGTTTATATATCCGAATATACGTAAAAGAGGTCAAGTACCGCCTAATATAACGCTTTTTTCAAGAATATTGAAAAATAATGGCTTTATTACGGATGTATTTGATTCAACGGGATATGAAATACCAGATATTGGTATTGGCTACAGCGAAGAAAAACGTCAGGAATTTATGACAGAAAAGAAAGCCGATCGTGAGATGTCATATGATGATAGGGTTGATATAATCGGAGATCTTAATAAAAAGATTAAAGAATTCAATCCAAATTTAATAGCTGTGACGACAACAGAGAGTACTTTCTTGATAGCAGAATTTCTTCTCAAGAATATTGATGAAAAACATGCACCAGTAATCTTGGGTGGAGTATTTGCTACTTCTGCCCCAGAAGTAGTCATAAAGTTTAAAGAAGTGGATATGCTATGCGTAGGTGAAGGAGAAGAAATGCTTCTTGATTTATGTAGCAGGATGAGAGATGGATTAGATTATAAAAATATTCAAGGTCTTTGGATAAAAGACAATGGAAAAGTTATAAAAAATCCATTAGGTTCACCAGTGCGCATAGACAACAACCCAACTGATTACGATGTAGGAATATTTGATGAAAGAAGGCATTATCGTCCTATGGATGGAAGAGAAGGTGCTAAACTTTACAAACTGTTTTCTGTTGAGACAGAGAGAGGTTGTCCGTATCAATGCACTTACTGTAATTCTCCATCACTGCATAAGATATACAAAAACCAGACTGGCGAGAGCTTCTTTAGAAGAAAATCTATGGAGAAAGTACGAGAAGAGATATTACATTACAGAGATAACTTTGGTGCAGAGTATATTTTTTTCTGGGCTGACACATTTCTTGCAATGCCAAAAAAGGAATTCAATATATTTTGTGAGATGTATTCTGAAATAAAATTACCATTTTGGATACAGACTCGTCCTGAAACTATGGACCATAAGATTTTTGTCAAATTGAAAGATATTGGATTAGATAGGGTTGCTATTGGTATTGAGCAGGGTAATGAGGAATTCCGCAGAAAAGTTCTAGGAAAAAAATGCAGTAATGAAAAGTATATTTATGCTGCAAAGATTCTTCATGATTTAGATATACCATTTCATACATTTAATATGATTGGTATGCCCTATGAGACACCAGAGCTTGTATTGGATACCATTGAGCTTAATCGTCAAATGAATCCAGATGATGCAGGATGCTCGGTATTCTCTCCATTTTATGGAACCCCACTTAGGGATTTGTGTGTAAAAGAAGGATTTATGAAGGACGATATAGTCTGTGCTGGGCAGTACGAGGATTCACCACTGGATATGCCTCAATTTTCAAGTAGATTAATTGGCATTATGCAACAGACCTTTGTAATGAGAGTAAGGTTCCCAAAGAATCGTTGGTGTGAAATAGATGAAGCAGAAGAGAGACTTCTTTTAGGAGATAATTCTAAGTGGCAGGTACTTAGAGAAGAATTTAATGATTTCACAGCCTGTACCCCACACTAGTTACTAGTTGTGGGGTTTTTTATTTCACGTTACTTTTTAGTTATTTATTAAGTTTTCATAGTATAAGTACGCGTGGTACTATTTTTTCATTATGAAAACAGTTTTTCTATTTATACATAATCGTGCATATATATCAGACCTATTAAGGGGAGATTATATAAAATATCTTTCTAGTAAGTATAAGGTTGTAATATTTTTACACGATATAGATGATACACACTATCAATCTGATAATATAATTTATGTGAAGTTTCCCATTAAAATGGGGAAATTTTGGACTCTTTTTGAAGAATTGCTAAGAAAAAGTTTAATAAGAAGATTTGACAATTTTGTGGGTGTTAGAACTAGACATCTACGATATAAACAAAATGATTGGCGTAAGAATTTTTTAAAAAGAATTGCAAAATTTCTTCCTAGGAATTTTTTTGGTCCAGATTTTTTTTTCTTGCTAGAGAAAATATTTGTACCTCATACAAAAATATTTAAGCAGTATATTGATAAATATAATCCTAGTATAATCTTAACAACTACACCAGGACTTTCTTTTATGGAGGCGTGGGCAATAATTTGTGCAAAGAAATTTAATATACCAAGTGTTGCAACATATTTCTCTTGGGATAATCTTACTATATACGCACGAGCACTTAGGAAGACAGATTATATAATATGTTGGAATGAGATAATAAAAAAAGAAGCTATTGAAATACATAAATATAAAAGAGATGAAACTTTTGTGTCTGGTATTATAAGATTTGATTACTTTTTCAAAAAAGAAGATTTAGGCACAAGAGAAGAATTTCTAAGAAGTAAGGGATTAGATCCTAATAAAAAAACAATACTCATTGCCACTGCTACTGATGTAGATCCTGATTTGTATATAAATATTGCAAGAATTGTAAAAAATCTTGATGTAAATATGTATATTCGTATACATCCAATTGACAGAATATCTAGATATGCTGAGTTTGGAGAAGATGAAAATGTATATGTAGAATCTGCTGGGAAAATCAGACAGGATGTCTCAAGAAAAGGTTGGCAAATAGAGCTTGATGATAACGATAGACTTAATGTTAAGAAAATATTAAAATTCTGTGACCTTGGTATAAATAGGGCTTCAACAATGACACTTGATACATGGGCATGTAATGTAAATATGCCAATCATCAATTTAAATTTCAAAAAGAGTAATATAGTTCCTGTTGTTGATTATGAGCACTATAAACCTATTGTAGATGTAGGTGCAGTGCGTGTTGCACATAATATAGATGAGGTAATGAAATATATAAATATGTATTTAAATGATTTATCTATTGATTTGATAAACAGAAAAAAGATGTTTGATATGCTTATAAAATTTAATGACGGATTATCATACAAGAAATCAGTTGATTTTCTTGATAAATGTAATTAAGAAAGTTGTTCTCAGTATAATAGTAAAAATGAACAAAAATAATACCAGTGATAAAAAATTAAATATCCTAGGACTTAAGATAGTAGGGCATGACACAGGCGCAGCAATCGTGACGGACGGCACTTGTTTTGCTATATCAGAAGAACGACTGAATAAAGTAAAACACTCAAAGAATATGTTTCCTTATCTTTCTATTGATTATTGTCTTGACGCAGCTGGAGTAAGTCATGACGACATAGATTTGATAGTAATTGACCAAATTCGGGATAAAAAAACATATGATATGAAAAAGATGTTTGAAGATAATAAGAAACATCAGTTCAGTAATGCAAAGATAAAAGTAATAAATCATCATCTTTCACATGCTGCTTCTGCGTTTCTATGCTCACCTTTTGAAGAAGCCGCGATAATGATAGTTGACGGTACGGGAGAGAAAATTCATTCACATATTGGTTCTGGTACCGAAGTCCACTCTTTATACTATGGAAAAGGAAATGATATAAATTTAATACACAAGACACTCAAATCTACCAACACTATTGGTATTGGCAAACTGTATGCCACAGTAACAAGAAAGTTTTTAAATTTGGGAAGATACAATGAAGGAAAAACAATGGGCCTTGCATCATACGGTGATGCAGAGAAAATCTTCGAAGATATTCCGAGAGACAAGTGGTATAAGGAAATTAATGGGGATTTTGTCTGCAATGCAAAAATTAATTTTCCGAATTCTGAAAGAAAACATTATTCATTTGTAGACCTCATAAGGAAATTAAAACGAAGAATTTTTAATAATCCTAAAAAAAGTTCAGATAGTGATTTTTTTGAGAAAATCTATTTGTCACATCCATTGCGTAGGAAAGAGCAGAAACTTCCTGCGGATTATTATAGTGACATGGCGGCGGTCGCACAGGCACTGATTGAAGAAATATTTTTAAAGATGTCTCGCAGGCTTTACGACATTACACAATCTGAAAATCTATGTCTTGCTGGAGGTTGTGCACTAAACGGTGTTTCAAACAATAAAATTCTGGAGGACGGTAAATTCAAAAACCTATTTATCCAGCCTGCATCCTCTGATGCCGGTATCCCACTTGGCTCTGCGCTATGGGGCTACTATTCATTTTCCGACAATGAGAGAGACTATATAATGAAGGATGCTTATCTGGGCAGAGGGTATAAAGAGGATGAAATAATCAAGGAGCTTCAAAAAACAGAAGGCATTGAATTTTATGAGTCCGAAAATGTTGCAAAAGAAACTGCAAAACTTATTGCAGACGGCAACATAATAGGATGGTTCCAAGGCGGGAGTGAATACGGACCCCGCGCACTTGGACATCGTTCAATCCTTTGTGACGCAAGCAGAGATGACATGAAGGACATTGTAAACAAAAGAGTAAAGCATAGAGAGGGCTGGAGACCTTTTGCGGCATCAGTACTTGAAGAGAAAGTAGAGGAGTGGTTTGAGTTTGAAGATCATGGCAGTCCTTTTATGCTGTTTGTACCTAAAGTGCGTGAAGAAAAAAAACAAAAGATGCCGTCACTTGTTCATGTTAACGGCACATGTCGCATTCAATCAGTAACAAGACAAGATAATGGAATATATTATGACTTAATTAAAGAATTTTATAGTTTGACGGATGTTCCGCTAATTTTAAATACTTCTTTCAATCTAGCTGGAGATCCTATAATTGAAACACCTCAAGACGCACTCAAATGTTTTTTAAGCACAGGTATAGATTATTTGATTTTAGGTGATTATATAGTCAAAAAATAGAAATTATGGAAAAAAATAAATTAAACATACTCGGTCTTAAAATTGTAAAACATGATACCGGTGCTGCTCTCATATCAAATGGCGAAGTTGTTGCGATTGGAGAAGAGCGTTTGAACAGAGTCAAGCATTCGCCCAGTATATTTCCAGAATTATCTATTGATTACTGTCTCAATGCTCTTAATATAAAACCAAAAGAAGTTAATCTTATTGTCATAGATCAAGTTGATCATTCGTCACGGTTTCCGATGAAAGATATTTTTTTGGAAAAGACTGGCGACAAATTCAAGAATGCGGAAATTCATGTTATAAATCACCATGATGCTCATGCAGCTTCTGCATTTTTTGTATCTCCTTTCGATGAATCCGCAATTCTTATATACGATGGTGCTGGTGAGAAGTTTAAAACACACCACGGTATTTATGTCACGGAAGCCGATACGCTGTATTACGGCAAGGAAAACACATTCTATCAGATACAGAAAACGGCTCACTTGAGGGAAGGCAAGGTATTTCCCTATACATTCAGCATCGGCAAGCTTTATGATTTTCTTTCAAGCTTTTATCTTGGATTCGGACCGTATAATGAAGGCAAGATGATGGGACTTGCGCCTTATGGGGATGATTCTGTCTTAAAACAAATTCCAGAGGAAAATTGGTACAAAGAAGTAGAAGGGCATGTAATATGCAACAGTCGGATTGAGATTCCTCATAAAAGCAAAACAAGAGAAACATTAAGACAAATAAAAAAAGTATTTAAAAAACAATTATTTGGTCAAGATAAAAATGCTAGTTTCGAATCAGATATCTTCTCGCCAATTAAGCTTCCGAAACCAAAAAGAGAAAAGAAAGATATACTGCCTGATAAGTATTACAGTTCAGTTGCATACGCTGCGCAGAAGATTTTGGAGAAAGTTGCATGCAGGCTTGGCACAAAACTTAAAAATATTACAAGAAGCGAAAATCTTTGTGTATCCGGAGGAGTAGGTCTTAATATTGATGCTAATAAGAATTTTCTGGATAAAGTTGGATTTAAAAACATTTTTATTCAGCCGGGATCTTCCGATTCCGGTATTCCTCTTGGATGTGCGCTGTATGGCTATCATATGATAAAAAAACAACTGAGATTCTTTAATATGAAGAGTGCATCGCTTGGAAGAGAATATTCTGAAGATGAGATAATTCAATCTCTTAAAAAAGAAATTAACAGAATTATTTTCAATAAGAGCGATAATGTATCAAAAGATACCGCTAAACTCATTGCAGATAACAACATAATAGGATGGTTCCAAGGAGGAAGTGAGTATGGACCGCGTGCACTTGGAAATCGCTCAATACTTTGCGATGCAAGAAATAAAGATATGAAGAATATTTTAAATGAGAAGGTGAAACACAGAGAAGGATGGAGACCTTTTGCAACATCAATTTTGAGAGAGAACCTTTCTGAATATTTTGAGTTTGAAGAAGAAAGTCCTTTTATGCTTATTGCCGCAGAAGTAAAGGGAGATAAGAAAGATAAAATACCATCAGTTATCCATGTGGACGACACATCGCGTATTCAGACAGTTACTTCTAAGAATAATAAAATGTATCACAAACTTATTTCTTCATTTTATGATCTTACGGGAGTTCCGCTTATTCTAAATACATCATTTAACCTAGGAGGAGATCCGATTGTAGAGACGCCTAAAGATGCGCTGGACACATTCTTAAAGACCAAGATGGATTTTCTTATAATAGGTGACTATATTATAAAGAAAAAGAGCGATGTATAAAAAAACAATATTCATTCCAATAACCAGCCGCAGGCAAGCCAGAAATACGCTTCGCACTGATGCATTAAAGACACTTTCTAATGCACCAGATGTACGACTGATTATTTTTGTGCCACATATCAAACTTGACGAGTATATAAAAGAATTCAAAAAAGAAAATATAATTTTTGAGGGAATAAACGATTCTCCTGTTTTTTTCTCTGCACTAGATAAAATTTTCGGTAGGATTTCTCTTTTTTATATAAATACTCCCGATACGAGGTTTATAAGAAAGCGAGACTTATTTTTGGAAAGAGGAAAATTTTTTAGATATATTTTTTCTGCACTTTTTTTGTGGATTATAGGAAGCCTGCCGTTTCTTCAAAAGTTACTTCAGTACTTTGACTATAAATTTGTAAAAAGTAGCCATTTTTCCTCTTTTTTTGATAGGTATAATCCTGATCTTCTTTTTATGCCAAATGCGGCATTAAGGACTGCACGAGCCTTTTTGCGTCAGACAAAAAAGAGAAATATTAAGAGTATCGGCATGATTGAATCGTGGGACAATGTTACGCTTGTAAAACATTCATATCGTATTTTGCCGAACAAGATGATTGTTCATAATAATATAATAAAAGAACAGGTAATGGGACTTCTTCATATGAAGGAAAAAGATATTTTTGTAAGCGGGGTACCGCATTTTGACCACTATATAAACTCGAAAAGGATTTCAAAAGAAAAATTTTACAAAAAGCTTGATATTAATCCATCAAAAAGAATAGTTCTGTTTGCCGCGGTTGGCGATCTTAATCCTACAGAATGGCAGGTGCTTTATATGCTTGATCAGGCAATTGTCAAAAAAGAACTTCCAGATGATATTGTTATACTTGCACGTCCTCATCCTGCATCTGATATGACTCAAGGTAATGTTAAATATAGTGAAAATGTTGTGTTCGATAATTCAAAAACGACTTTTGGTAAAGGGAATAATAGTTTTTCTGAAATTCTAAAAGATGATATGGAACATTTAGGAGATTCAATATTTCATAGCGATGTCATTATTGGAACACGTTCTACAATGTGCATTGAAGGGGCCATCTTTGACAAGCCATTTATTGACATTGTATTTGATGGTTGGGAGAAGATACCTTTTCACAAGAGTGTTGCATCTTTATATGCTCCATTTTTTACCTATTACCAACACATAATAAAGACAGATGGGGTACGGCTTGCTCGTTCGCTTGATGAAATAATATCTTTATTAAACATGTATCTTAAAGATCCTTCAATAGACGTAGAAGGAAGAAAAAAAATTATCAAAGAACAGTGCTTTAAGCTGGATAGAAAATCAGGCGAGAGAATAGGGAAATTTGTTCTCTCACAGATTAAGTAGATTATTTTGTCATATAAAAAAGTCCCCCAAATTCGTATGCACGAACTTGGGGGATTTAAATTAGAAACTCAACTACTTTTTTCCTATCATAGATTTCCTATCATAGATCTTTTTATAGCAAGCAGGATTTTAAGAACATCCTTGCCTTGTTTAAGATCAACTGGCGTCTCTCTGTCGTTTTTTATGCAATCCAAGAATTCTTGCAATTCTTCAATGTACATATCATTTCTATCAAATCTCTGCAGTGTCTCATTGAGATTATTCTGTGGGTTGACGGTTATACTGCTTTTGAAAAAATCACAGTGTATATTCCCATGTGTACCGATAATCTCAAGCGATCTCTCCGGCGGATCCTTTATGTAATCAAGATGAACATATGCGATTGTTTTATTCTTAAATTGCATAATAATCTCTGCACTGTCCTCAACATCAATATCAAGATTGCTCTGTTTTCCTCCTGCGGCAAACACCCATTCAGGTTTTCCAAAAAACCAGTATAAATAATCAATCTCATGACTTTGGGTCAATACAACACCTCCGCCGAGACACTTTCTGCTTGCATAAGAAATACTGTAATTCTCCCAAGAATGCCATTTTGTAATTCTCTCCGAGAGTTTTGCATGTACTGATATGATTTTACCTAAAAGATTATTGTCTAAATAATTTTTTATGCACATAAGCAGCGGATGAAAACGGAAATTATATGCAACATAAGACTTCAAGTTTCTTGCATCTGTGCATTTTATAAGCTCATCAACTCCATCCATCGTATGCGACAATGGTTTTTCTATGAACAAATGACATCTGGCTTTTGCCGTTTCAAGTGCTGTTTTTACATGAAGTGATGTCGGGTTTGTAATGAATGCAACATCATACTCACACGCAAGAGCTTCTTCTAAATTTGTATGAACTCTGTGCCTATTATAATGGTCTGTCAATAAATTATCACCGAAAGACTGTGTGCCCTTGTTTGTTCTGTATACTCCTATGTCCTCGCATTTATATCCAAGGGATTCTAAGTTTTCCATGTGACGCTTTCCAATACTACCAAGTCCGCAAATTAAAAATTTCATAAAACCTCCTTTCCTACCATGCTGTTCTTCCGCCGTCTACGACAAGCATAGATCCTGTCATAAAAGATGAAGCTTCTGAACACAAAAATAATATCGCTCCATTGTATTCATCTTTACTCGCCATTCTTCCAAGCATATTAAGTTTTCTGTTTTTTTCCACAAAGCTTTCATCCTGGCCTGCAAATACACCTCCTGGGACAAGTGTATTGACCCGAATACCATAAGGCGCTAGATACCCCGCCCAACCCCTTGTTAGCCCTAGAATGGCGCTTTTGACAGTAGGGTAGGCGATAGACTTAAAGCATCCTTCTTCATAAACATCATTGTTTGGCGCTACTACACCGTATTCAGAAGATATATTGACTACAACGCCATTTTTCTTCTTCATCATTGTCTTTGCCGTCTCCTGTATGCAGATTTGCGCACCTGTGAGACCTACCGCTATTTCTTTGTTCCACAACTCTTCAGGGTAATCTTCATACGGGCCGAACTGAAATTTATCAATTTCTTCTGCCTCAGAGCCCACTCTTGGATTAAGTGCTGCATTGTTGATGAGTATATCAACATTGCCATGTTCATTCACGATTTTCTTTATCCTTTCAGAAACTTGTTTTTTGTCAGTGATATCAATACCGTTTATGATATCAAAAATAAAAACAGTAGCTCCTGCATCCGAAAGTGTTTTAACAAATTCCTTTCCAAGCATTCCATTTCCACCGGTTACAATTGCCACTTTATCTTCCAGAGAAAACATCGAATAGGGATTATCTAATTTTATCATTTGCATTTCCATTTGACTTGTCCTCCTTTCTTGATTTTAGAATTAAGTCGCATATTTCGCGCACCGCATGATTTCCACCATTTCTCTCTGTAATATAATCTGCGTTTTTTTTATTTTCCTCATTTCCGTCTGCAACAGTGATTCCAACTTCTGCAAAATCCAAACACTCGATGTCATTGATATCATCGCCAACATAACACACTTCTTTTTGAGAAAGATTATGTTTTGACAAGAAATCTTTAAGTACATCAAGTTTGTCTTTTCCTGTATCAACTCCCTGCACGCATTCTATGTTAAGTTTCTTGCATCGTGCGAGTACAACGAGATTTCTTTCAGTGGATATTACTACAACTTTGATACCGGCCTCTTTCAGCATTTTTATCCCCATGCCGTCTTTCCTACTGCACCTTACTGATTCTCTTTCTTTATAATCCACATATACAAATCCATCCGTCATAATACCGTCAAAATCAAAAGCAACGAGCTTCACATTAGCCAGTCTTTTAAGCAGATTTTTCATTTTTATCTCCTTTATATTTATTTTGTCAAATATCAAACTCTTAGCTTGATACTAAAACTTCTCATAAATGTCAATAGTTACCTACTTTTTTCAGAATATTTTTTCAAAGCGTATTCTGTGTAGGGAATGTCTTTTGGGGTATCAAACTCTGTATATAGATCTTCATCATGGAAAAACGGTAAGATTTTTTCTCCCTGCATCGAATTTTTCTTCATAATTGTATCGTATCGTATTACAGATAAATATCCTGTTTGTGTAAGAACTTCCGGCAGAATTTGCCTTGGGGAAGTATGGGGTTCTAGATTTTCTTTGTAATAGTCGCTGAACTCCTGTTTCATTATTGGAGTTAAAAACTCTCCCTTATCTCCGCGCCACATTTTGAAAGGTGTTTTTGAAGGAATTGTAACTGATCGTATTGAATCCGCATTTTGGTTTTTTAATATCTTCTCAATTGCTTTATCTATATCACCGTTTACTCTAAGTGGGGATGTTGCCCATAAATGCACAACAAAATCTGGCTGGTAATTTTCTTTTTCTTTTAGATATTTAAGTGTGTGCTGAAAAACTGGAAGGTCTTTAGTGTCGTCTTCTGCGAGCTCCTTCGGCCTCATAAACGGAATCTCTGCACCATGCTCTTTTGAAACTTCTGCTATCTTCTCATTATCTGTTGATACAATGGTGCGATTTATAAGTTTTGAATTTAATGCAGATTCTATTGAGTATGCGATAAGTGGCTTTCCAAGAAGCGGATAAATATTTTTTCCTTGTATACCCTTTGACCCTCCTCTTGCGGGTATTATTGCTAAGACTTCCATATTTATTATTTAGACTTTACTTTGTTTTTTCTCAACCTTTCTATAATAGGCAGTTCTGATTTGTATATTTTTATATTTCCATCTCCTTTTGCAACTTCCCATTGTCTTATATATCTTACCAGTCTTCTCATACCTTCAAGCTCAACAGACGCTGACTGGTCAGTGCCCCACATTGCTCTGTCAATTGTGATATGCCTTTCAATTACAGGAGCGCCAAGTACGACGGCAGCATATGTAGTATTTATTCCTGCTTCATGTCCGGAATATCCAACCTGTATTTTGGGGAACTTTCTTTTAAGTGTATTTATACCTGTTAAGTTTAACTCCTCAATCTTTGCAGGATAGGTACTATTGGCATGAAGTATGATTAAATTTTTCTCACCCAGAATTTTAATCGCGTGTTTTATTAGAGGTAAGTCACTCATTCCAGTTGACAGTATAACAGGCTTCTTCTTTTTCTTAATATGCAAGAGTAATTCATCGTCAGTCAAAGCAGCTGATGGTATTTTAAAACATGGGGTATCGAACTGGTCCATAAAATCCACAGAATTTTTGTCCCATACTGATGCAAACCACATAATATCCTTTTCTCTGCAGTATCTGTCGATCTCTTTGTATTCTTTCTTTCCAAACTCCACCTTGTAGCGGTAATCCATATATGTAATATATCCCCACGGCGTTTCTCTTTTCTTCTTGCGCTGATTCATTGGTACGCAAAGTTCAGGATCTCTTTTTTGGAACTTAACAGCATCACATCCAGAGATCTTTGCTATATCAATCAATTGTTTTACGAGTTTAACATCTCCATTATGATTAATGCCAATTTCTGCTACCACAAAGGCTGGATATTTTTCCCCGATTTTTCTGTTCCCGATTTTTATTGTTTTCATATAAAATGCAGATTTATATGGATTTATTATGTATTATTAACATAATAGAACTATCAGTATTTATTTCAAGTTACACATTATTGAGAGTATGAAAAGCACCAAATGTATATTTATAAGCGTATCATCTCCTATTATAATAAGGAACTTTTTTCTCATTCCAAATGGAGTATTTGATCTTTTGAAAAAAAGAGGATTAAAGATTGTTATACTCGTTACACATCAGGCATATGGGGACGTTAAGAAAGATTTAGGGGAAGAGAATGTAATAATAGAGCCGATTGTAATTTCTTGGCATGGGAATTTTTTACAAAGAGTATATACATTTATGGCAACATATCTTAATTTCACGGAAGGTGCGCGCCTGTTTGCATCTATGGGAGTACGGATTGATATTCCAGCTGCCGGAGGGAGAAATTATTTATATTATCTTAAACTTTTTATCTCCAATACACTTGGAAAGTCCAAATTTGTCAGAGATTATATCATGCCAAGGATTGACAGCTTAGTTTACAGAAAAAGACCTTACAAAGAAATTTTTGACAGACACAAACCAGATCTTGTCTTTGTTCCTGACGTTCATAGCATGCAGGATGTGACTGTGATTCGGGAAGCGCGGCGCCAGAGAATTATGACAATCGGTATGCCCGGAAGCTGGGATCATTTTCCAAAGAAGTTTGAGCCCCTAAGAGCAGATAAACTGATGGTGTGGAATGAAGTCAACAAGAAAGAGGCAATAGAGCTGCAGGACTATAAAGAAAGCGATATTATTGTTACAGGAGCTTCCTTTTATGATATTTTTACATACAATAAGCTTTTGATGAGTAGGAATGAATTTTTGAGTAAATTCGGACTGGATAAGAACAGAAAAATCATTTTCTTCGCATCTGGGACAAAATACTCTCCATATGACGGAGATACTGTTGACATAATCCTTAAATTTGTTAAAGAGAACGAACTTTCAGTTCCGTCGCAGATATTTCTAAGACCATATCCGGGGGTAAAATCTGACCATGATAAATTTGATAAATTTGCTGGAGAAAAGTTTATCTACACTGACTGGATTGAACCAAAAAAGATTTTTGGTCAGTCTGCTCACGCATGGTATCCGAATTTTGACTCCATTGCACATTTTTTAAATTGTATTTACCATGCTGACATTATAGTCAATGCATATTCAAGTGTTTCTGTTGAAGCAAGTGTATATCTAAAACCAATTATCAATGTCAACTTTGATGGTTATCAGAATCCTCCCTTTTCCAAAAGCATCAGAAGATTTCAACATTATTCTCACTACAAGCATGTTCTTAAAACAAAAGGAGTAAGACAGGTGGAAAACAAAAATGAGCTTCTAGAGGCTATAAATGAATTTTTAAAAGATCCAAAAGCAAATAAAGATAATGTAAAGAAACTTCGTGATAAGATGTGCTGGAAGGTTGACGGTAAAGCAGGTGAGAGAATAGCTCATAACATATTAAAATTTCTTTCATGAAAAATATAAACAACGGATATCTTGCGATTAGCTATCATTATATTCCCACAAGTGAGGATAAAAATCTCTTTCCGCGTATTTTAGGAAATAATATAAATGAATTTCGCAAACACATAAAAATGTTAAAACAGGAATATAATATTATTTCTCTTGATGATGCCTACAAGTTTTCTTACAGCGATTTTGAATTTGATGGCACAAAACCGAATATTCTTCTAACATTTGACGATGCTCTGTCAGATCACTATGAAGCAGCCAAAATTCTTGCTGAGAATGATATAAAAGGGGTCTTTTTTGTACCAACATGTATTCTGGAAGAGAAATTGCCGATAAATCCTTTCATAGTACATTATTGTCTTGCAGCTTTCGGCATAGACGGGTTTTTGGGGGCCTATCGTAGGGCTTTTAAAGATCTTGGAATAAATCTTAAAGAATATGACATAAAATTTAATAAAAAAACAGATAATCAATGGGAGGTTATATTTAAAATAAAAAATACTTTAAGATATAAATTAGGATACAAGGAAGAAAGAGATATCCTCTTATATATTTATAGAAATTTGTTTTTAAAAAAGTATCCGAATGCTCTTGAAATAATACATCTCACGAGCGGAAAAATAAAGGAAATTATAAACATGGGTCATTCAATCGGAACGCATTCATTCTCTCACATTTCTGTTGCAGCAACAGAACTTACCAAAGAAGATTTTGAAAAAGAAATGATAGATCCTAAAAAATACCTTGAGACTGAATTTAATATTCCGGTGATATCTTTGAGTTACCCATTGGGAAAACAAAAAGATTGTCTGTCTATGAGCGCTTTGATAAAAAAGACAAATGAATATAAAATAGCCTTTTCAATTGAAAATATAGTAAATACAAAGGAAACGTCACCCCTTGAACTTGGAAGACATGTACCTACAAGTAGAGATGATTATAATAAACTTAAAGAAACTCTGCATTCAATGCAGGAAAAAATAATAAAAATATGAAAATAGTTATATTTACACGCAATGCAATCAGGCATAAATTTCTTGCAAATATACTGGCAAAAAATGTAGACGATGCACTTATAGTATGCGAGTCAAGCGAAAATGACGCTGTAGATAAAAATGTGAGTGATAAACCACTATCTAAGTTTGAAGAGCATTTTTCCTTGCGATATGAGACAGAGGGGAATTTCTTTTCTGGGAACGATTATTTTAATGCCAAAACTCTTCCTATACTTTATAAAGAAGTGAACCTTCCGTATGTATATAATGTTGTAAAGGATTTCAAACCGGATATGATGTTTGTCTTTGGGACCTCTATTATAAAGGAACCTCTACTTTCTCTTCTGCTCCCAGGTCATTTTATAAATCTTCATTTAGGGCTTTCACCTTATTACCGTGGGGCTGCCACAAATTTTTGGCCATTTGTAAATAAAGAGCTCCAATATGTTGGCTCAACAATTCTTCATATTGATGTAGGAGTAGATACAGGAGATATTATCACTCATGTAAGACCTCATATTGAGAAAGGAGACAATGTACACACTGTTGGGTGTAAAGTTATAAAGGAAAGCGTTTCAGCACTAGTTGAGATAATGAATATGGTAAAGAAAGGCAAAAAGCTTAATCGTATAAAACAATGGAAAATTCCAGATGAGCGTTACTACAGAATACGGGACTTTAATGAAGATATATTGTTACAGTACAAGAAGAATCTAAAGGACGGATTGGTAGAAAAGTATCTAAAGGAACCACAAAAGCAGTTTAAATTAATCAATTTA
>CALBXV010000040.1 GCA_937890045.1 uncultured archaeon | reverse complement strand
ACATTTGCTTTTATCTGTGCATTTGCAACAGTACCTTCAATGTCACCACCAAGAGCCCCCATCGTGGCACCAGCTACATCAATCGTACCAAAACTAATTGTACCAGAGCCATCGGTTTTAATTACTTGATCTAACGTACCATCAATTAAATTTAATTCTGCAACACCAATTTTATTGTTAAGATTGACATTACTTAAATCTTCTCTTGCTAATGGAAATCCAGCAGTCGTAGCACCGT
Source organism: uncultured archaeon (assembly GCA_937890045.1). Next base: position 3,258 of record CALBXV010000040.1, on the reverse strand, counting down.
CATGAACTACTACAGTATTTTTAGTGGTATCAACAGTTGTTTCGCCGGGATGACCTGTAAAAGCGTCATGTTCTGTTGTTGTACCTCTTCGTCTTTGTACTCGTTTTGCCATATTATTTCTCGCTCATCTTTAGTAAAAGATTTTTTATTTCTTGCATATCATCTTTCAAAGTATTTATATCAGTTATACAATCTTGTAGTTTTTTTTGTTCTTGTAATCGTTTATCTCTCGCCATCTTATATGCTTCTAAACCATTTGTATCGGTATTTAAAACAGCTTTAGATAAAGTATCTCTAACAAATTTATGTTCACTCATGCCATTGCGATTGCTCTATAATCTTGTATCCTCGGTACTTTAGTTGTATTTGTACTTGTCATTACAATCTTAATTGCAAAAGTTTTAAATGTTGTATAGGTTGCACCCGAAGCAGTATAGTTAACATTACCACCAGACGGATCAAATTGAAACTCAGTAAACTCAGTATCAGTCAACGCAACATTATTTACATTAGTTGTTTGTGTCATTACTTGCCACGGTCGATCATCAAATAATTCTGGATCAAACTGTGATAATACTTTATAATAAACATAAACATTTGTTCCAGCTGGTTTATTCATTGTCAAGAATACAGATAAATCAGACGCATCAAAACCATCTGTTAAACTTACTCGTCTTGAAATATATTTTGCTGCTGCACTTCCACCAGACGGCTGTTCTGTTTCATTCGTTATCAAATTATTAACTACATTCTCAACAGCAATAACACCTATTCGACCTGTATCTATAATAGGACTAATTTGATCATTCGTAGATGATAGAGTAGCCTTTGTAACGTAACTTCCTGGTGTGGTATTAATAATTTGTTGATTATCAAACTCATGATTTTTATTTGGAATCGTATTAACATAAGTAGTACTTAACACACCAGTAGATACAGGACTTGTTTTAACAGACCAATCAACCGCAGTGTTATCAATTTTTAATTCTTGTGGTGTCAACTGCATAACATCCATTTTCATATCTACTGAATTAGAATTATGGAATACAGCTTCGTGTGTTCCAGTAATAGTATATTGACAACGATTCAAAACAAAAGTTAAATCTTGATTCTGATTTTGTTGCCATGTACTTGCGTTCTGTGATTTAAACAATACACCAGTTGCAGGTTGTTTAGAAACTTTTCTAGTAGAACCAATTATATTCTGTCCAAGTTCTGCCATGTAACATTCCCATGCACTACTGTTAGACATAATAACAATTGCATATTCACCCGGTGCTAAAAATACAGGAGATTGAAAATTAAATTTAGTTGCTACTGAACCATCCTCACTTGTCGTAACTTCAGAAGGTAATTTACTTACATCAGAAAATGGTGCAACAGATAATGTTGGAAATCCAGCTTCAGTTGCACGGATAGAAACATTGACAGGAATACCACCAGGGTCTTTAGATTTAAAATATAAATCTACATCAGAACAATATACACCATTTGGATATAAACTAGGATCAACAAAAAATGTTTGTGCAAGAGGATCACCACCACCCGGAGGTGCGGCCCACCCAATAACAACATTTCTATCAAATCGTCTTGTTGTTACTATCGCTTCATTAGCACTTCCCATTTGACCAACATGAAGTCTTGGTATTCTTGAAGAAAGAATTGTTTCTTGATTAGTCTGTAATAATCCCTGTGCATGAAAAGCACGTTCTGCAAATGTACTAGCAGTTGCTAATATACCATTGGAATCATCTGTCAAAAGAAATTGTCTTTCACCAGTTCGGAATACCAATAACGGAGGATCTTGTTCCAATGCTACATCTGGACATGGTAAACTAAAATTCAATCCAGTAATAGAACCATTGTCATCTGTATAAATTGCTTCACCAGCAGAACCACCACTCGGTGTACAATAAGCTGCAACATCTGTTTTATCAAAGAAAGGATAAACTCTTGTGTTTGGTTTTAAACCAGTTGCTGTAACAGTAATAGACTGAGCTCTAATAAATGGTAATACAGAAAGATCAACAACTCGTTCACCAAGACTTTGATTAACTGTATCAGAACCAACTATATCTGTTCGTATACCTTGTCGTGATTGAAGTTGATCTACAGCAAATGTTTGTCGTTGTACCAATGCTCGACCTTGCCAGTTAGCTGCACCTCTATCAACTACTCTTTCATTTCTTCCTGTTCCAACATCTTGCCAATCACCCCATTGACTGCCCCAACCAAGACCAGCTAACATTTCCCATGCATCATTTTCACCAGTTGCATTAATAATAACTTCTGGTCTATTATTTTTTGCAACCCACATATCACTTGGAGGGTTTAAATTTAATACACCCATCCAATGTTGTACATCAAATGGATTGACACTTGTAAATGATGTTGCTTGTGTTTGACTAATAAGTGTTGTCGTAGTATATGGTAATGTAATTAAATCACCAGTTTTTTGAACACCAGTAGATGAACCAGATATATATGTAAGGTTGGCCATGTTAGAAAGAAACGAAGGTCTTAATTCACGATTTTGATAATCGACTGCACATTTATAATCTGCATTACGAACATCTCCTATACTGTGTCCGGCAAAGTCATCAACTAATATTCCATTTTTAAATCTATCAAGACCAGCTGCATCTTTAATAACCAATGCTTCTGCATCTTTTTCAAGTAATGTAAGTGCTGTATAATACTCAACATGATTAAGTCGTTTCTCTAACCTACCAATATCTTTCATTGTATATCGTTTATTTTCGATATACTTTATTGTAACATCTGTTGGTTTAAATGTATAAGCAGGTATTCTAAGTTCCCACAAACTCATTGTGTTATCTAATTTATATGGAGGTACTGGATTATTGGAAGATACTCCTTTATGTACTCCAAACTTTTTATCAGCACTTAAATAAACCATGTCTATTCGTGGTTGGTAATAACTGTAGTCTGCTTGCCAGTTTGTATTAGGATATGGAAATTCCATTCCCGACATAGTAGCCACACCATCACCACGCCTTGGCCTAAAATCAATACAATCTCTAAGCTCAACTATATTACCAGTTGTCGGACTTGTAAATGTCGGAACATTATCATAACCAGTTGCCGCAGTATATGAATCAGCAGAAAGATAACCCGAACCAGCATGTGTAAAGTAACAAAAGACAACTAAAATTCTACCAGTAGGTGCAGTTCCTGTTAATTGGATTCTACCATGATCGTAAAAATTATCCCGTTGACCATCATCCAAAGTATAAC
>CALBXV010000039.1 GCA_937890045.1 uncultured archaeon | reverse complement strand
TATTTTGCTAAGAAATTTTGTAATTTAGATAAACATAGGTTTGAAATTAAACAAGAAGTTATTGCAAAAAGTGGATTATTTGTTACAAAGAAAAGATATGGATTAAAAATTATTAACGATAATGGTAAAAAAGTTAATAAGATGATGATTAAAGGATTAGATACAGTTCGGTCAAGTTTTCCTATAGCTATGAAAGAAATGTTATCAAAATTACTTGAAGATATTTTGATGGATGTTCCAAAAGATAACTTAGATAAATTTATAGTTAATTTTAAAGATAGTATGAAACTTGTACCTTTTGAAAAAATAGCAATTCCTACAGGGGTTAAAGGATTAAATAAATATCAAATAGAATCTGATAATTTGTTTAGGGGTTATAAAAAAGGAACACCTATTCATGTTAAAGCCTCTATTGTACATAATGATTTATTAAAATATTATAAGTTAGATAAAAAATATCAATCAATAGTTAATAATGAGAAAATAAAATGGGTTTATTTAAAACAAAATGAATTTGGATTACAGGTTATGGCGTTTAAGGGTTATGATGATGCTCCACAAATAATAAAATTTATAAAAACATATATAAATCCAGAAAAAATTTATAAACACGCTTTACATAAAAAAATTATGATGTTATATGATAGTATGAGTTGGTCTGAACCAACTGATAAATCTAAAACAATAGAAAGATTTTTTTAATTTGGAAAAGTTAACTAATATATATGTATATATGGTTATAATAATAGGAGAATAAGTTATGGATAAACAAAAATTCGTAAAATTTATTGATAAATATAATCTTGGTGGAACAGTTAATGCAGTAATTTTAGAATCTAAAGATAATGTATTACATACAAGATTTACAACAGGTGATAAATCATTACTTGGAATTTTATCAATGAAAAATTGGAATTTTGAAAATGGAGAATTTGGGGTATATAATACAGATCAACTTCTTAAATTGTTGTCAGTTCTTGACAATGATATAACAATGGTAGTTGCTAAAGCTGGAGATAAAGCTCATTCATTTAAGCTAACAGATTCAGCATCTTCTGTTAATTTTATGTTATCAGATACTACTGTAATTAATAAACCGCCAAATCCACAAAACCTTCCACAAACTTTTGGATTAAAAGTTGATGTTACTACTCAATTTATTCAAAAGTTTATTTCTGGAAAAAGTGCTTTACCTGAAACAGATACATTTACTGTTATTACTGATAATAATAATGTTAAAGTTGTTATTGGTTATGCCTCTATTAATACAAATAGAGTTATAATTCCAGTTAATGTAGATGAATATCAATCAATGAATTTGATTTCATTTAATGCTAATTATTTCAAAGATATTCTTACAGCGAATAAGGAATGTGAAAGTGCTACTCTCGAAGTTAGTAATGATGGTTTGGCAAGAATTAATTTCAAAATAGATGATTATGATGCTACATATTATCTTGTAGCGGTACAAGATGTAGATTAAAATGTATGATTCTTTACGTGGTTTAAGAATTTTACATTATTTGTCTCCTGTTAGATTTGATACATCAGGAGTATTTCAACATGAGTTTGATTCAAACTATAAAGCTGTTGAAAAAACAATTTCATTTTTACCTAAATGTCATCATTATGTAGTTGTACCAACAAAACATAGAATACCTGATGTTAGAGATAATGTTACTTTTTTAAAGTATCCATATTCAAGAGATTTACTTGCTAACAGATCTTATTTTGATGGTGTAACTTTTCGAAGGTTATTTGATTTTAGATATATGGATTTTGATTTTGTTTTTTGTCATCAACCAGAAATGTTATTTAATATTTTAGTTTCATTTAATGATAAACGATATGGTCAAAATATGAATAGATATTTATTTTTTCATTGGGTTGATTGTCCACAAAGCAGAGCGTCATCAGCCATTCCACCAGCGTATATGAGACAATTAGAAGCTATTAGTATGTCTGATCATGCGTTTTTCCATACAGATATTGCATCGGATTGGTTAATGAGAAATTTTAAAAATAAACAAGCTACTAAACTTAATATTGATTATGTTAGAGATAAATCTATGTTTTTTCCACTTTCATCAGATGAACTTCCCAAGTCTAAAACAATAGATATGAATTATGATAAAGTTATTGTTTTTAATCATAGGTGGGTAAAATCTACAGGGGTGAATAGACTTTTAGAATACATGGAAGGTATGGATGAGTATAAAATATGGTGTACTGATTATAAAGCTCCAAAAGAATATGTAGCGTCTAAGTTAGATAGGGGAGAATATAGATATCTTTTAGAAAATTCATTATGTAGTGTTTCGTTTGTTGATAAATACGCTACGTGGAACTTATCAGTTCAAGATGGATTATCATTAAATAAACCTGTTTTAATTTATGATCACCCATCATTAAGAAAAGTTGTTGGTGATAATTATCCGTTTTATTTTAAAACAAAAGAAGAATTTCAGAGTTTATTAAGAAAGATAGATACTGTTAAAAATTTTGAATGGAAACTTACTGATTATAATTTAATATTTGAAAATAATTTAGTAAATTCTATGAAAAATATAATGAGTAAACCAAGAAAACATATTCCAAAAGATGCATTAAATTGGTTATATTGTATTTTAAATGGTATAAATTATAAACATGATATTGCTAAACAAATTCAACCAAATATACAATTAAATTCTGTATGGCAATATATTAGACGATATTTATTAGAGATAGGAATTGAAGATAATATTAATAGCCCATATGTAAATTATTCTGTTCCTGAGAATATAAAAGATACGGTTGAAAGTATGGTTAAAGATATTGATTTGATAATCAAACCAACAACAATTAAAAGAAAAATAGTTACAAAAAAACACACTTGGTTTTAATTTATGAAAAATAATACATTATGGGTTGAAAAATATCGGCCAGAAACACTTGATACTTATATTGGGAATGATCATCTCAAAAGTAAGGTCAAGGTTTACCTTGAGAGTGGAGACTTGCCACATCTTTTACTATACGGAAAGGCTGGTACAGGTAAGACCACTCTCGCTAAAATTCTTGTTAAAAATATTGAATGTGATTATATCTATATTAATGCAAGTGATGAGAATAATGTAGAAACTGTTAGGACAAAGGTTAAGAATTTTGCATCTACAATTGGTTTTAAAGATTTTAAAATAATTATTCTTGATGAGTGCGATTATATTACACCAAATGCTCAAGCCGCTTTAAGAAATCTTATGGAAACGTTTAGTAAACATTGTAGATTTATATTGACTTGTAATTATGTAGAAAGAATTATTGACCCAATACAAAGTAGGTGTCAATCTTTTCAAATAGTACCACCATCTAAAACAGAAGTAGCTCAAAGACTAAATC
>CALBXV010000038.1 GCA_937890045.1 uncultured archaeon | reverse complement strand
AATTTAAAGAACTTACAGAAGGTTATTATGATATGGAAGACGACGATTATAGTCGTTATGATATTGATGATATAACACGACCTCGCTTAACTTTAATGCATTTAGGCAAGTTACGCCGTATGCGTGAGATGAAAAAATACGAAGACGAAGAGCGAAATAAGTTTTTTAAGTTCATATACGGTAAGCAAGCCGAAGAGTAAAACCACTTTACTTATCTATAAAATTTCCCCAATAACTACATAGTTATTACCAAGAAGTACCATTTTTTGCCCTTTTTCAACCAAGAATTATTGGTTGTTATTAAATACCATTGATAATTAGTGTCTAATCACTTGTTAGGAGAATTATATGACTACACAAAAATTAGAGCAAGTACTCGAATACCTAGTAAACGAGGAAAACGACAAAGCAACAGATCTTCTTCACGAAGTATTTGTTGAAAAAGCCAAGACTATATATAGTGAATTGGTAGAGTCAGATGCTGATATCGAAGATGACATTACAGAAGAAGCCAAAGACGAAGATGAAGAAGCTGTAGAAGAAGCAATTGGTGGCGATCCAGAAGAACGATTTGCCGATGCAATTGAAGCTGACGCCGAAGAGATTGACGCAGAAGAGATGTTTTCTGAAGATGATCTTGAAGACGAAGAAGCAGCTGAAGATTTAGCAGGCGATATGGCACCTGAAGGCGATGGCGAAGAAGCCGACGTTGAAGATGCTATGATGAATGTCGAAGACGCTTTAGCAGAACTTAAAGCAGCTTTTTCAGATATGATGGGTGACGATGTTGAAGGCGACGACGAAGTTGAAGGTGATGAAGAGATGCCAGTAGACTTTGAAGTAGCTCCTGAAATGGAATCTGTCGAATCTGACGAAGAAGAAGTTGTTGAAGAGCTTGAAGAACTAGATGAAGCGGCTGATTTATCAGCAGTGGCAGCACCTTCAAATTCAGAAGGCGCAGATAATACAAAATCAACAGTAGGACCTGGCGGTGACGCAGGAAGTGGAGGAAACCCAGTTGGTCAAACAGGATCAGATCATTCAGGATATAATCGTGAATCATCCCCTGCAGCTGGTGACAACCCAGATTCCCCAGGCACAACAGAACCTAGTGTAGGTAATGTAGCTGCACCATCTAATAGCGAAGGAGCAGGTAATACAAAGAGTATACATTCTTAATGGGGTACAATAAATTATGATTACACTTACTGAACAATTAACATATGATCAAGCAGGTTTAATTACCGAAGCAGTTGAAAACTCTGAAGGTAATAAAGACTTGTACATGAGAGGTATTTTTATTCAAGGTAATGTACGTAATCAGAATCAAAGAGTATATCCTGTTAACGAAATTACAAACGCCGTAAAATCCATTCAAGAAAAAATTAAAGAAGGATATTCTGTGTTAGGTGAAGCAGACCATCCAGATGATTTACAAGTCAATTTAGACCGCGTGTCTCACGTAGTTACTGAAATGGCAATGAATGGAGATAACGGTATTGGAAAATTAAGGATTCTTCCAACACCAATGGGTAATATCTGTAAGACATTACTTGAAAATGGTGTTAAGTTGGGAGTTTCCAGTAGGGGTTCAGGCAACGTAAACGAAGGTGGTAATGTTTCAGAATTTGAAATAATCACTGTAGATATTGTTGCTAATCCATCGGCACCTAATGCATATCCTGATCCTATATATGAAGCAATAATGAACCGTAAGAACGGTAATGCTTTAATGGATCTTGCAGAAGCAACAAAGTATGATAACGGTGCACAAAAACACTTTAAAACAGAAATTTTAAAGTTAATTAAAGACCTAAAATAAATTAGGAGAATTCTAATGGCAGATGCTTTCGAAGAACTATTGAAGTCCGACGTTCTTTCTGAAGATGTAAAAAGTGCTTTATCTGAAGCATGGGAAGGTCAGTTGACAGAAGCTCGTGAAGGCGTTGCCGCTGAATTGCGTGAAGAATTTGCAACTCGTTATGAAAATGACAAGTCACAAATTGTAGAAGCAATTGATGCGATGCTAAACGATGTTATTAAAGCTGAACTTTCTGAGTTTGCCGAAGATAAGCAAGGTCTTGCAGAACAAAGAGTTTCTTATAAAACAAATGTAGGAAAACATGTTGATATGTTGAATACATTCGTTCTTGAAACTTTGAAGGAAGAAATTAACGAACTTCGAAATGATCGTACACTCCAAGAAACTAAATTTGGTAAATTGGAGGAATTTGTACTTCGTCAGTTAACTAATGAACTTAAAGAATTTCACGATGATAAACGTGATCTAGTAGAAACTAAGGTTAAACTTGTTTCGGAAGGTAAGAAGTTAATTGCAGAAGCCAAGCGTGAATTTGTAAAGAATGCCGCAGAAAAGATCAATGTAATAATTGAAAATTGTCTCAGAGGAGAGTTAACTCAACTTAAAGAAGATATTAAAGTCGCTCGTGAAAACGAGTTTGGACGTAGTATTTTTGAGACATATGCAGCTGAATTTATGACATCACAATTAGCAGATGGTACAAAACTTAAAAAACTTGATAATGAAAAGCAAGAACTAACCCAAAAGTTAGAAGAAGCTAAAAACGTTATTGAGGAAAAAGAAGTATTAATTAATACTACTCAACGTGAAACTCGAATCGCACAAGATTCAGTAGCACGTACAAAAATTATGGCAGAATTACTTCAACCGCTTGATAAAAAAGCAAAGAAGATAATGAGTGATTTGTTGGAAGGAACGAAGACAGAGAAACTAACAGAATCTTTTAAGAAGTATGTGCCTACTATTCTATCAGAGGATACTGTTGCTACGAAGAAACAACCTTTGACTGAAAATAAATCAATAATTACAGGTGATAAAGAAGTAACAGAAGCTGATCATTCAGATGCAGATGGTGCTGATATTATTAACCTACGTAAATTAGCTGGTTTAACCTAAATTTAATAGGAGAATGTTGAAATGACAGACGCACTATTTGAGTCCGAGAACTGGGGTGCAGCTAGAGACGCCTTAACAGAAGGTCTAGAAGGTAACCGTAAAGTAGTAATGGATACCGTCCTCGAGAACACCAAGACAGCTCTTATGGAAACAGCAGCCGCTGGCACCACGTCAGCAGGTAATGTTGCTACATTGAATAAGGTTATTTTACCTGTAATCCGTCGAGTTATGCCTACTGTAATTGCAAACGAACTAATTGGCGTACAGCCAATGACAGGTCCTGTGGGTCAAATCCATACCCTACGTGTTCGTTACGCAGAAACAGTAGCTGGCGCAGGTGTTACAGCAGGTGAAGAAGCACTCAGCCCGTTCAAAATTGCAACAGCATATTCTGGTGATGGCACAGCCGCACCAGCACCCACAGGTTCTTTAGAAGCTACAGGTGGCAATCAACTATCGATTCAAATCCTCAAACAAACAGTTGAGGCAAAGACACGCAAGTTGAGCGCACGTTGGACCTTTGAAGCCGCACAAGACGCTAATAGCCAGCACGGTATTGACGTTGAAGCAGAAGTAATGGCCGCATTAGCACAAGAAATTACTGCTGAAATCGATCAAGAGATTATTGCATCTCTACTCGCATTAGCAGGAACTTCCGATACTTATGACCAGCCAAACGTTTCTGGTGCAGGCGCAGTATTTGTTGGTGACGAACACGCCGCACTAGCAGTCTTAATTAATAAGGCAGCTAACCAAATTGCCGCACGTACACGTCGTGGCGCAGGTAACTGGTGTGTTGTATCGCCAATTTCGTTGACAGTACTACAAAGTGCTACAACAAGTGCTTTTGCACGTACTACAGAAGGTACATTTGAAGCACCTACAAACACAAAGTTTGTTGGTACATTGAATGGCACAATGCGAGTATATGCAAATCAATATGCAGCCGACAATGCACATGTATTGGTTGGTTATAAAGGTTCAGGCGAAATGGACGCAGCTGCGTTCTATTGCCCATACGTACCTTTGATGAGTTCAGGCGTTGTATTAGATCCAGGGACGTTCGAGCCAGTAGTTAGCTTCATGACACGTTATGGTTATGTTGAGTTAACAAATACAGCAAGTTCGCTTGGTAATGCAGCTGACTATCTCAATCAAATTGATATGAGTACTAACTTTGCAGGTTTGAAATTCCAATAAGAGTTTCGGATTTAACAAAACATCAACAGGGTGCTTGCACCCTGTTTTTGTGACTAAAGAAAAAGGCCTCCGTAGAGGCCAATTTCAAAAAAGTGGGTGAAGGATTTAGGAATACCTTCAATTACTGGGCAGAATCCTTGATTCGTTTGGTTACCAGTAACACCTTGTCCTGTGCTGGTAAGCACAATGTGAGACCATCCTTTTTCAAGTAGACCCCTGGGTACCACCCCTGACAATCCAGGTTCGATGCTTCGCAACACCTCTTCCCTGCAACCCGTGTAAGTCCGTCAACTTACATGTACTACTATACATGAATTATAGAGGGTTGTTAACCCCTAATTTTAAATTAATATATTTTATCATGTTGTAACTGTTGAATAAATACATACAAATAGGATTAATCTATGTCAATTAATATCGATCATCAACAAAATACCATATCTTCACCAAGTAAGACTATAACTGTTGATCATACCGGCAGTATTGTTGTACCTAAAGGCACAACCGCAGAAAGACCTTCTGCTCCAGTAGACGGCGCAATTAGATTTAATACAGATCTTACACAACTGGAAGTTTTAGTAGCAAGTTCTTGGGAAAAAGTTCAAGTGGGTGCTATTAGTGGTACTCAAAATGTATTTGATAAAATTGCTGTTAGTGGCCAGTCTAATGTAGAAGCAGATAATACAACAGATACAATGACATTTGTTGCTGGCGCCGGAATGACAATTACCACAGACGCTGGTACAGATACTATTACATTTGCTTCTAGTGGAGGCAGCGGTGGTGGAATTGACGAAGGAGATGCAATAGCATTTGCTATTGCTTTAGGAGGATAAAATGACTAGTTCGTTTAAAAATGCACATGCCGCTATAGCGACAGCGGATACAGATCAAGATTTATATACAGCAAATGCTACTAATCAATTGAGCGCAGTGGTTCATGGTTTATACTTTGCTAATACGGGAGCAAGTGCTAATGTTAATGTAACATTAAAAGTTTTTGATAATAGTGCAACTGCTACAAGGACTGTTCTTAATGAAGTACCAGTTCCTCCTAATACAAGTTTATCCATGGATAAACCATTAAACTTGGAACCGAATGATAAAATTGTTATTCGTGGCTCAAATACAGATTGTGAGGTATTTGCTAGTATATTGGAACTTTCGACTTAATAGAGGAAAT
>CALBXV010000037.1 GCA_937890045.1 uncultured archaeon | reverse complement strand
TATCAATACTATTGATATTTCATTAGTTACGAAGCTAAAAAAATCTTTAAAGATTCATTAAAATCATTATTTTCGAAAACATTCTTAGCTTTGAAAATTGACAGATATGAATTAGAAACAAAGATATTAGAAGCTATTAGATTTTTGTCACAATATGAGTTAGTAGAAATACATGGGGATAATTTAATAGCTACTGAATTTGGAAAGAAAATTTCAGTTTTATATATTGAACCAAAAACAGGAATAATTTTCAGAGAAGTAATGAAAAATATAAGAAAGATAAACACTATAGGATTAATTCATTTAATTGTTAATACACCAGATTATAGACCGAAATTTAACATAAAGAAAAAAGATGAAAACATGGTAACTAATTTCATAGAACTCAACAGAAATAAATTTCTTTTACCTATATCATACGAAAGAAAATCAGAATATGAAGAGGATTATATTGAATTTAAATCAGCAAGTGAATTAGAATATAATGAAAATAATGAGATATATCAAGAGTTTAAATCAGTACTAGTTTTATATTCTTGGATAAATGAAATGACTGAGGATAGAATTATGAAAGAATATGGAACAGATCCAGGTGATTTACATAGAAGTAGAGAAAGTGCAGAATGGTTACTTTATTCATTTAGTGAAATAACAAAATTATTTGGTAAATTTGAAGAAATACAGAAAATTAATGAAGTAAAACAAAGAATGAAATATGGAATTAAATCAGAATTATTATCTTTAACAAAATTAAAATTAATAGGTAGAATTCGAGCGAGAGAATTATATAAACATGGATTCACAGATATAAATAAAATAAACAGATCAGCTTACAAAAAATTATCAAATATACCTAAAATAGGAAAAAAGATAGCAGATAGTATAATAAATGAAACAAAATATTATTAAATTATGTGTATAGTTTTAATTAACACATGTCCAAATTTTTAGAAACAAACGGATTCATAGGTATGATTGGAGAAGTAGATCTAAAAAAAGAATTGATTAAAAGTTTAGAAAAAATGAGTCATAGAGCATGGAAACAATTTTCAATAATCAATAATAAAGAAATATTAGAGGTAGAAGATTATTTAGAAGAAGCTAATTCTAAAATATCAATAGGGTGTTGTATAACTAACGATACTGAACAACAATCTAGAAATAACATAGTTATACATGGAAAAATTTATTCACATGAAAATAATGAATTAACTAATAGAATTATTGATTTCATAAATTCAGATAAATTAAAGGAATTAGGATATATATTAAAAGAAATTGATTCAAATTATAATATAATATCTATTAACAATAATGAATTAATAGTAATAAGAGACCCATTAGGTACAAAACCATTATACATAGGAAAATCAAATAAGATAACTGCAGTAGCTACAGAAAAAAAAGCATTAGAAGTTATAGGAATAAAAATAATTCAGGAAGTTTATCCTGGCAGTATTTATAGAATAAAACATAATTCTATAAAATATAATACATTCAGAGAAATAAATAGAAATATTATTTCTAGAACAGATAATCATGCTAAGAAGATCATAGATATTTTAAATGAATCAATAGAAAAACGTGTAAATGGAATGAAAAAGATTGGAGTAGGGTTTTCAGGAGGACTAGATAGTTCATTGTTAGCTTATTTAGCTTCAAAATATGTTGAAGTAAAATTGATATCAGTACATAAAAAGAATTCAAGAGATGAGAGAATTACAGATAAAGCAGCAAGCAAATTAGATTTAGAAATTGAACATATAACAATTGATGAAGAATATATTAGGAAAATATTACCAACAATAGAATATTTAATTGAAGATAATCAATTAATGAATTTATCAATAGCTACTATTATGTTTCTATCAGCTAAAAGAGTTAATAAATTAAAACTAGGAGGATTATTTGTAGGTCAATTAGCAGATGAATTATTTGGAGGTTATTCGAAGTATTTAATTTCTCTAGAGAAGGGTAAAGAACATGTAAATAAGATGTTATACAATGACATAAGATATGCTTATAGAAATAATTTTCCAAGAGATGAGAAATCAGTATCCCCTTTTAGTTATTTAGTTATGCCTTACTCATCAATAAATTTAGTAGATTATTCAATTGGAATTCCATTAGAATTTAAAATCACTCAGAAAGAATTAATAAGAAAAAAAATACTAAGAGAAGCTGCAATTACTTCAGGGATGAATAAAGATATAGCGAATGAGCCTAAAAAAGCAGCGCAATATAGCAGTGGAACACAAAATATTATACGAAAGATTATAAAGAATAATGAAACGAATAAATATAATTAATGAGTGAAAAATTAAATTTGTTTACTAGAAATGGTGTACCAATAAAAAAAATTTCAGATATTGAATACAAAGTTGAAATAGAATCAAAAAAAGGAATGTTAGTACCAGTAATTATTTACGCGAATGAAATTTTAATTTCCAAGATGTTAACTGATAGAACTATTGATCAAGCAATTAATGTAGCACATTTACCAGGTGTACAGAAAAATGTATTAGTCTTACCAGATGGACATGAGGGATATGGATTTCCAATTGGAGGCGTTGCTGCAACAGATACAAAATTAGGAGTAGTATCACCTGGTGGTGTAGGATATGATATAAATTGTGGAGTTAGACTTATAAGAACAAATATAAATAAAAAAGAAATTAAACCGAAATTAAAAGAATTATTAAAAGAATTATATAATCAAGTGCCTAGTGGACTGGGAAGTAAAGGAAAATTACATTTAAAACAAGGACAATTAGAAGAAGTTTTAGTAAAAGGTGTAAAATGGGCGGTAGAAAATGGTTATGGTTGGGAAGAAGATATGGAATATTGTGAAGAGAATGGCAATATAGAAGGCGCTAATCCAACAAAAGTAAGTGATTTAGCGAAGAAAAGAGGAGCACCTCAATTAGGAAGTTTAGGTTCTGGAAATCATTTTTTAGAAATTCAAACTGTAAACCAAATTGTAGATAAAGACGCTGCAAAAAAATTTAGAATAGATGAACTAGATCAGATAGTAATATTAATACATACTGGATCAAGAGGATTTGGATATCAAGTCTGCAGTGATTATTTGAAAATAGTTGAAACTGCAATGAATAAATACAATATTAAATTACCAGATAGAGAATTAGCATCTGCACCAAATAATTCAGAAGAAGCGCAAAATTATCTGGATGCCATGAAATGCGCTTTAAATTTTGCATGGAGTAATAGACAAATGATTACTCATTGGATCAGACAATCATTTGAAAAAGTATTAGATTATAGTGAATCTGATTTAGAAATGAATTTAGTATATGATGTAGCACATAATATAGCAAAATTAGAAAAACATAGAATAAATGATGAGAATACAGAAGTAATGGTTCACAGAAAAGGTGCAACAAGATCTTTTCCACCAGGAAACGAATCAATACCATCTTCTTATAGAGAATATGGACAACCTGTTTTAATTCCAGGAAGTATGGGCACAGCAAGTTGGGTATTATTGGGAAGCGAAAAAGCAATGGATTTAAGTTTTGGATCAACAGCACATGGAGCTGGGAGAATGATGTCTAGATCTAGGGCTAGAAAAGATTACCCAGCAGAAATTGTAAAATATAAATTAAATCAAAAAGGAATATTAATAGAATCAGCAAGCTGGAGAGGAATATCTGAAGAAGCACCTGGCGCATATAAAGATGTGGATATAGTAGTTGATGTTTCAGATAAAATTGGAATTGGGACAAAAGTAGTAAGATTAACTCCAATAGGCGTAGTAAAGGGTTAATTAAATAGAATTATATCATCATATTAAAAGAAATAAACAGAATATACTATGAATTAATTATTAATCAGAATCATATTTTATCTTATCAGTTAGAGACATTAGTTTACCATCTTTTGATATTGAGATGGATGTTTTAATATCAACAGGCATTCCTACTCTTTTGAGAACCCATAATAGATCACCACCTGAAATATTACCAGAAAGAGAGTTAGTACGTAGTAAGTTAGCTATTTCTTTAAGTATAGAATTAATCTGATTAGGATATTTATTCTCAGCTAAAGTTAAAACTTCTATACCTCGGTCATATAATCTTGATATAACTAAATCACGATCAGGATTACTTTCAACAGGTTTTTCTGTTAATTTTTTTCTTAATTCACGAAGTTTTCTTGCTTTAATTAATTCTAATTCTTTATCATCATTCATTATTAGTTATGAATTCGAATAGGATTTATATAATATTTTTTATAATAACTATTTTTTTAATTTTGATATAAGTGATTTAGCAATATCAAATCTAACAGAACTATTTTTAATCATGTGATTTGCAACTTTATCAATAAGTTCTCCAGTAGCACCAGCAGATACAGCAAGATTTCTTGCATGTAATTTCATATGACCTTTTTGAATTCCTTCAGATACAAGAGCACGTAACGCACCAAGATTTTGGGCTAATCCTACAGAAGCAAGAATTGCAGACAAATCAGTAACATTATTAATTCCGAGTATATTAAGACAAGCTTTAGCAATTGGATGAACTGCAGTAGCACCACCAATTAAACCAACAGCTAATGGTAGTTCAATAGTTCCAACCAGATTACCATCAGTGTTTTTTTCCCATTTAGTAAGAGATTTATATTGACCGTGAAATGATGCGTAACTATGCGCTCCAGCTTCAATAGCACGAGTGTCTTGACCAGTAGCTAATGCAACAGAAGTAATACCATTCATTATTCCTTTATTATGAGTAGCGCATCTATATGGATCAGAATCAGCAAATTCATAGGCTTTAATAATCAAGTCAACTATTTTTTCTCCTCCAACACTATCTTTATCAAAAATAGCGTTTGATCTAACAAGTCTTTTAACAGCTAGATTTGATATAATTCTAAGTAGAACTTTACCATTAGAAATTTTTTCAAGAAGAGGAGCAATAGATTCAGACATAGTATTTATTGCATTAGCACCCATAGCATCTAGACAGTTAACAATTAGATGAACAACCAGAATTATTTCAGAATTAGTTTTAATTACATTAACTTCTATATCTTGCGCTCCTCCACCAAGAGATAAAAGTATAGGATCTTGATCATTAGCATATTTTAATAATTTCTTTTTATTTTTTAGTATTTCAGATTTAGCTTTATTAGGATCTAAAAGTTTTATAATTTG
>CALBXV010000036.1 GCA_937890045.1 uncultured archaeon | reverse complement strand
TTATGGCTTAAAATTGTTAGCTTCTTTTCTCCCCGTTGGAAAGTAGAAGTTAGTTATAATAAACAATGGGGTGATACAGATGATAAAACTTTTATTGCTAAAAAGTTCTATCAAAAGAAAGAGAAGTTTTTAAAGTTCAAGACAGATAGTAATGATATAATAGAAATTAGAAGTGCTACTGGATTAAATTATAGGATAGAGGAATTATGAATCAAATATTAATAGGAGTTATACTAGTTATGGGTATAGGTGGTTATTTCTTATACGTTGAGAATGGAAACTTACAAGCAGAAAATAGTGCTTATGAATTAAGAGACGCGGAACAAGACGCAGCAATCGAGCAATTACAAGGAGATCTAGAATTACAAGGTAAAAGCCTTGTAGCTATGACCCAAAAGAATGCGGAAATAGAAGGTGAAATGAATCGTTATCTTAACATTTTTAAAAGACATAATTTAACTAAACTAGCATACGCCAAACCAGGTTTGATAGAACCTAAGGCAAATAAAGCTACGAAGGAGGTATTTGATGGAATCGAAGAAGATAGTCGTAATATTGACAATCTTGATGATGGTGTCCAGTTGCAGTCTAATTCCAAGTAAAAAGGAAGTTAGCATAACAACTAAAGCTATCGAAAGAACGATAATCCAACCCGTAATGCCTCGGGAAATAGATTTAAAAGATCCTTATTGGTATGTAGTTTCAGATAAAAATATAGATGAATTTCTCGCCAGAGTTGAGAAAGATCAGGGACAACTAGTATTTTTTGCTATGTCTGTTCCAGATTATGAAATAATGGCATATAATATGCAAGAGTTGAAACGATATATTCGGGAACTCAAAGAGGTGGTAGTATACTACAGGAAAGTTACAGCTCCTATGGCTCCAAAAGCCAAAGAGGAAAGAGACAGACCTACAGTAGGAATATATCCACTCAAGAAGGATGAATAGAAGTAAAGAAAGATTACTTATTTGTGCTTCATGTGAAAATCTAACTAAATTTAAGGTATGTAAAGCATGTATGTGCTTCATGCCTTTAAAAGCTAGATTAGTTAGGGCTAAATGCCCAAAGAATAAATGGAGAAACTTATGAATATAATGGATACATTGATAAAGGCTAAAGATTGGATAATGGCACGTTGTTCTGAGAGAACATCTTGGGACGGAGTAACAATTATAGGTGTTAGTATTCTAGTCTTACTAGGGGTACCAGTAGTTAAATTACTAGCTTGGCCCGCCTTACTTTACGGAGTGTTTACATTCTTTAAGGAAGAAGGAGTTATATAGTGCCAAAGGGCAAAGGAACTTATGGTAAACGCCGTGGACGCCCTAAGAAAAAGAAACGGAAGTGGTAAATGCCGATTACTAAAGTTAAGGGCGGTTGGAAGATAAAAAATACTTCTGGAATCTCTAAGACTAAAAAAGCTGCTAAGCGAAGGCTTCGCGCTATTAAACACCGCCAGTCTAAAAAGAGAAGAAGGAAAGGACGCGTTAAGCGTAGGAGAAAAAAATGAGAGCAATTAGATTAATATCACCCAAAGAATCAGCAGGCAATAGTTTTGCTAATGGATCCGATATACAAGGTGCAAATTATGTACTATGTGTACATACGGGTGGTACAGCAGCAGTGGTAACTATTTGTAATTCAGCAGGAAATGGTCCCGGAACATTTGTACTAAATATAGCAGGTTCTGGTGATGCTACAATGGTTATAAAGAAAGATTCAACTGATGTAATGTATGCAGATCAAGGTAGTGTAGAATTTACTGCCGTACAGTATGCTTAAAATGCACACTAATCCAAGAGATAATTGGCTTCAAGAAGTTAGCGAGTTTTGTATAGCAACTTTAGAAGATTTAAATAATAAAGCTCAAGAGGGTGAATATGTTTCACCCAAAGATCAAACTATGACAGATTTATGTATGGGATATTTATTTCTTTTAAGTGTTTGTAATACAGAAGGTCTTTTAGACCCTTCTAAAATACAAAACTCAATAGATAAAAATATAACTATACACTAATGTTAGAAATAAGTAGAAAAGATGTTATAAGTACTGATATAATGCAATTTGATGCAGCAAATCGCTTTATCAAATTGCCAATAGAGGAATATCTTGATTTACTTGGAACAAAACCTAACTCAGCTCAAATAGCTTTAATAAATGCACTCAATAATCCTAAGTATAGGTTTGTATGTGCAGCTATTTCTCGAAGACAGGGTAAGACATATATAACTAATGTCATTGGACAACTAGTTTCACTTATACCAAACTCACATATACTTATTATGTCTCCTAATTATGCTTTATCTCAAATATCTTTTGATTTACAAAGACAACTTATTAGGCATTTTGACCTTGAAGTAGTTAGAGATAATGCAAAAGATAAGGTAATTGAACTGTCTAATGGTTCTACCATAAGAATGGGGTCAGTTAATCAAGTTGATTCAACAGTTGGAAGGTCTTATGACCTAATCATTTTTGATGAAGCAGCCTTAGCTGATGGAAAAGATGCATTTAATGTAGCACTTCGGCCCACTTTAGATAAGCCAGAGAGTAAAGCTGTATTTATATCTACTCCTAGAGGAAGAAATAACTGGTTTGCAGACTTCTACCATAGGGGTTGGAGCGAGGAATTTGATGATTGGTTCTCGGTAAGGGCAACTTATCATGAAAACCCTAGATTTTCAACTGAAGATATTGAAGAAGCTAAAAGAACGATGTCTCAAGCAGAGTTTTCACAAGAGTACTTAGCTGATTTTAATACTTATGAAGGACAAGTTTGGAATTTTAACTTCGAAGAGTGTGTTGCAGACTTAAGTCAGTTAGATACTAGTAATATGGACGTATTTGCAGGACTTGACGTAGGATATAAAGACCCTACGGCATTTTGTGTAGTAGCATATGATTGGGATCAACAAAAATTCTATCTTATTGATGAGTATCTAAACGCTGAAAGAACTACTGAACAGCATGCTAAAGAAATTAACCTTTTAGTAGACAAATATCTTATTGATTGGATTTATATTGACTCTGCCGCTCAACAAACTAGATTTGATTTTGCTCAAAATTACGATATTTCGACAATTAATGCAAAAAAATCTGTTCTAGACGGAATTGCTCATGCTGCTAGTATAATTGATAATGATAATCTGGTAGTAGATCAAAAATGTCGCCACGTATTAGAGGCAGTTGACCAATATCAATGGGATGCTAATCCTAATTTGTTAAAAGAACGTCCAAAACATAATATGGCAAGCCATATGTCAGACGCTATAAGATATGGACTGTATACTTTTGAGACAACTGCAAGTACTTTTTGAGGTATCACCAACGAAAAAATAAATGTTGACAAAAAGGTAAAAATTTGGTATAATTTTTATAAATAGGATATTATGAATTTAAAAAGGGATCTAGTCAAGTACGTTAGAGATAAGGCGAAGTCAGGTTATAAGAAAGAAACCCAGTGCTACATTTGTGGAGAGACAGAAAAGCTAGAGTTTCACCACTTCTACGGAATGACTGAGCTACTTGAAACTTGGCTAAAGAAGAATAAATTAGTAATAAACTCAGCCGATGAAATCATGGAGCTTCGGGTAACTTTTATTAAAGAATATAACAATGAAATCTACTATGAAGCTACTACACTATGCAAATCCCATCACATGCGGCTACACAGTATTTATGGTAAACGACCAAAATTGGTAACAGCACTTAAACAAAAGCGATGGGTAGATAAAATGAGGATAAAGCATGGCATGGTATGATAGATTATTAGGTATTGATAGAGAGGAGAAGATAAATCCTGCTCAATCTTTTATTTCTATGGAAGAAGGGCTAACTATTGATACTAGAGAGATTAAAGATAATTATAGATCAGCTTATGAAGAATTAGAGGTTGTTAACCGTGCTGTAAATATGATTGTTGATGATGTTTCAGATATACCTTTTGAAGTACAGGAAAAAATTAAGGGAATCACACCCGTTATAGATAATGTTCGAAGAACGCGCGTTGATTTGATACTTAATAAAGAACCTAATCCTTTTCAAGATATTAATACTTTTAAACGAAATTTAATTATCGATTTACTAATTGATGGAAATATCTTTGTTTACTTTGATGGAGCACACATGTATCAGTTACCAGCACATAATGTAACTATACATAGTGATACAAAATCTTATATAGAAGGATATGAATATGATGGTCATATAGACTACTCCCCTAAAGAAATAATACATATTAAAGAAAACTCATTTAAATCAATCTACAGGGGAGTACCTAGACTAAAACCAGCATATAGAACCATGTATTTATTGGATAATATGCGTAAGTTCCAAGATAACTTTTTTAAGAATGGAGCGGTTCCCGGTTTAGTACTCAAAAGTCCTAATACTCTTTCAGAAAGAATAAAAGAAAGAATGTTACAGGCTTGGCAGACTAGATATAATCCTAAAAGTGGTGGAAAAAGACCACTTATATTAGATGGAGGACTAGAAGTAGATAGTTTAACGAAAATTAACTTCAAAGAGTTAGATTTTCAAAGTTCTATCAACGCAAACGAAAAAATAATTTTAGAAGCAATGGGAGTACCTCCTATTCTTCTTGATGGAGGGAATAATGCTAATATTAGACCTAACCATCGACTTTACTATCTAGAAACAATAATACCGATAGTAAGAAAGGTAGGTTATGCCTTTGAAAGATACTTTGGCTTTAAATTAAGTGAAGATGTTTCAAATATTCCAGCTTTACAGCCAGAATTGAGAGATCAAGCAGCTTATTACCAAGCTCTAGTAAATTCAGGCATAATGACACCAAACGAAGCTAGGGAATCATTAATTTTAGAACCAATAGAAGGTTTTGATGAATTAAGAGTCCCAGCTAATATTGCGGGTAGTGCGGTAGACCCCGAAGAGGGGGGAAGACCTCCCGAAAACGAGGAAACAAATGAATAAAAAGAAAATACTTAAAGTTTTGGCAGATTATTTTGCTAAAAAGGGTGTTATGATGACTCCCGCGGAATATAAAGCAGCTGACGACACACCAATGAGATTTATGGTAGCTAAGAGACCTTTTGGCTCTTGGGCAAGAGTATTGCAAATGGTAAAAAGGAATTTTCCAGTGCAATACGGAAAAGCTACAAATCCTGTTGCAGCAGCAGCACCAAAGGCAGCTCCAAAAGTGAGCAGTACTATGGCAGCAGCAATGTCTAAAGCTAAGCAAGCTTCCAAAGAAGCTTAAAAAGTAGGTAGTTAAAATGGAGAAAATTTTTCACTGGACTAATACTTTTAAAACTCTAGGGGAGAATGATGATGGTAGCGTTAATATTAGAGGATTAGCGAGTACTAATTCATTAGATCGAACTGGAGATGTTATTAATCATGATGCGTGGACAAAATCGGAAGGTTTAGCTGGATTTCAGCAAAACCCTATAATTTTGTTTAATCATAACTATAACAAACCTATTGGTCGTGCTACTTCAATAGAAGTAAGCAAAGAAGGTCTGGAACTTGGAGCGAAAATCTCTAAGTCTGCAGGCGAAATTAAAGATCTAATTAAAGATGGTGTTCTTGGAGCCTTTTCCGTTGGTTTTAGAGTCAAGGATGCTGAATATAAAGAAGAAACTGACGGATTTGAGATAAAAGACGCCGAACTGTTTGAAGTATCAGTGGTTAGTGTTCCAGCTAACCAAACTGCTATGTTTTCTCTGGCTAAATCATTTGATTCAACAGACGAATACCAAGAGTTCAAAAATCTTTTTATAAATAATAAAGAGGCTAATCAATCTGATAAGATTGAGACGCCACAAGCGACGGGTAAAACCGTTTCACAGGAGAAACCTATGTCTACTGACAATGATGCTCCTAGCGCTAGTGTTGACTTGAAAGCATATGCAGAAGAAGTAGCTACAAAAACAGCTGCTAAATTTGCTATGGCTCAAGCAGAAAAGGACGCTAAGGAACAAGCTCAAGTGAACGCAGCAGCAGCAGAAGCTGCCGCAGTAGAAGCTGAGCAAGAAAAAGTTAAAACGATAGTAGAAGTCGGAATGGAAGGTGCAGAGCGCCTTACTAAAGACCTAGAGGAACGTGTTTCTGAAAAGCACGAAGACCTTGAAAAAGTCGTTGAAGAACTTAGGGTTGATCTCACCGAGAAAAAAGCAGAAATCGAAGCAATTCGTGAATCTAAAAGAATTTTCGGAAGAGAAAATCCAGACTGGCAAAAGGCCTATGAATCCGACATCAATGATGCTTGGACTATGGGACTTGCAACAGGCAAAGGTTGGGACACGAAACTTGGAAAAGCTACTATGGAAAAAATTAACGCACATTCAGGCGTTGGCGTTTCTAGTGCAGATTTCGAGCAAACAGTCTCAACAAATGTGGAAAGAGACATCCAACTAGCATTAGTATTAGCACCTCTATTTAGAGAAATCCCTATGTCTAGTGCAACTCAAATCATACCTATCTTACCAGATAGCGGTTATGCTGAATTTGCTTCAGCTCAAACAGCAACGGGCTCAAGCCCACACGGTAACTTAGCCGAAAGAGGCGATACTTATGGATCGGCTTACGGCGGTATTGATATGACCGAAAGAACTCTTTCAACTAAAAAACTAATTTCACAATCTTACTTAGGTAATGAAACTGAAGAAGACGCAATTCTACCAGTTCTTCCTTTAATTAGGGAATCGATTGTTAGATCTCATGCAAGAGCTGTAGAAAATGCAGTTCTGTTGGGTAACAACGCTGATGGCGCTTTTGGTACCAGTGGTGCATCATTTGATGGACTCTGGACATTAGCAGAAGCTGATTCTGACGTTACACAATCAAGCACGGCATTTGCTTCAGACACAGTTACAGCAGCCGAATTATTGGCACTAAGGAAAAATATGGGTAAATACGGAATTAATGCTTCCGATATTTTCTATTGTGTATCTTCAACAGCTTATTTTAATCTGTTAGAAGATGCTGAATTCCAAGATGTGAATTTGGTTGGTAGTGCAGCTACTAAACTAAATGGTGAAATCGGCAGCGTATTTGGTTCTAAAATCATAGTATGTGACGAATTCCCAACAGCAGCAGTCTCAATGCCTGCAGCTATTGCAGTTTGGCCACGAAACTATGTAATGCCACGATTAAGAGGCATGACCATAGAATCTGACTATGAAGTTGCTAACCAAAGAAGAGTACTAGTTGCTTCACAAAGAATTGGCTTCACCGATATGATCGATGGTGCTACTTCCAAGTGGGCTTACCAGTACAAAGGTTCTTAATAGCTAAATGAATTTTTATGTGGGGGAATTTATTTTCTCCCGCATAATATTCTAAGAGAAATATGGCAAATTTAGTAACATTACAGCAGTATAAGGACTTTGCGGGCTTGCAGGGAGTAAAAACCGATGCTCGCATTAATACTATTATACCTCAAGTTACTCAAATTGTTAAAACTTATTGCGGTACTTCACTTATAGATTACTATAGTAGTGCTAAAACTGAATATTTTGATATAGCAGATAAACTTACTACTAGAGTTATGTTAGATGAAGGTCCCATTGTAGCGGTAACTTCGGTACAAGAAAGAGATAGTCAATCAGACTCATATGTTACACTAATCACAGAAAATTCTGACAGTAGTGGTAAATATGAATATATAATTGACTCAGCTACAGATAGTATAATACGTACTACTAGTACTGGTACTAAAAACTTTCCAGTAGGTCATAAATCTGTAAAAGTAGTTTATACCGCAGGGTATAGTGCTACACCAGCTGATTTAAAACTTGCAGTATATGATTTAATTAAGTATTACTTAAAAGATGAAAGAAAAGCACGTATGCAAATTTCAGGAGCTATGGTTGAAAATCCAGTTTCTACAAGTTTAAGTGGTAATATAGGATTTCCAGATCATATAAAGAGGATCTTGGATTTTTATAAGTTGTATAAGTAATG
>CALBXV010000035.1 GCA_937890045.1 uncultured archaeon | reverse complement strand
AAATTACATTTTACTGAACAAGAGGCTTTAAAGACATTAAATATTTATTCTAAACAAACTGAAGGGAACATAGCAAAACGCTTATCAGAAAATATGGTTAAAAAATATATTCCTAATACTAAAAGAGCATTAGAATTAGCTAGAAATCAAATAGGTACACAACACAAATTTGATCAGTTATTTAATAACATTGAATGTTATATTTCAGATTCAGAAAGATTTTATAATGAGGGAAAAGATGAACTAGCAATATTAAGTATTGGATATGCTGAAGGATTATTAGATGCGTTAAGAATGATAGGAGAATTAAAAATAAAATGGTGAAAATATGAATCAAATAGAAAAAGAAATATTAAAAATATTATACATAAATCAGAATGCAAAAATAAAAAGTAATATAGGATATTTGGAAATAAACTTATTGTTAGATAAAAGAAACATAGAAAATATATGTAGAAATATGGAAAAAAATAAATTAATAAATAAAATTAATACTGAATATTTTATAACTGAAAAAGGAAAATCAAAACTTATAATTGTAATGATAGGTGGTGTATTTGACATAATTCATCCAGGTCATATAATTACATTAAAATTAGCAAAGGGTTTGGGAGATGTGTTAATAGTATCAGTAGCTAGAGATCAAAACGTATTAAGATATAAAAAGCATAAACCAATAAATGAAGAAATCAGAAGATGTGAACTAATTAATTCAATAAAATATGTTGATTTAGGAATATTAGGAAGCGAGAAAAACATATTTGATACAGTGATGAAACTGAAGCCTAATATAATAGCATTAGGATATGATCAAAAGCATAATGAGATAGAATTCAAAAATAAACTAGATGAATTAAAATTAAATATAAAATTAATTAGACTGGAATCACCAATCCCTGATATTAAAAGTTCAGAAATTTTGAAACAACCAGATAAAATAAAAGATTTTTAATATTAAATTATAATCAAATTAGATTTTAAAAAAATCAGTTAACATAGAGTGAATCATATCTAAATTATAATGAGGATAAATAGTGAGTTCAACAATAGCATCATCAAAGATTTTTGAATTGTCTTTAAGATAAATTGGTGAAATAATTTCTAAAATAGATTCATCATGATGAGTTCTTTCTATTATTATAGCTGCTCCAGGAAAATTATCATTTATACGAAGAATAAAACATTTAACAGAAGAAAAACTCCGTATTTTATTGCTGAAAGAATTTATTAATATACCTGGTGAACTTTCAAGATATGTTCTATTTTTTATATCTGTGTTAGAAATTAATTTTAAATTTAGAGTTCCAGGATATGGAATAAAACCTAATTTTTGTTTAAATTGTTTTTTATAACCGTTTTGTGACATATAATACGTACCTTCATTTAATCCAGAGAATACTCGACCTTGAATTTTAATTACATAATTATCATCAATAGTTAAATGAGATTGTATAAACAAAGATAAATCATTTAGAGAATTTGTAGCTTTTTTAGTTAAGTTAATACTATTACCTTTACCATCTTTAGTTCTAGTTAAGAAACCAAGCTTTTCAAGTTCTGACAGTTGCTGAGAAATAGATTGTTGAGATTTATTAATCATATTAGCCAATTGATTAGTACTAATTTCAACAGAATTAGAACCGGAACTAAGTTTCAATAGTAAAAGTAATAATGGAAGATAAATTGAATTAATATTACTAGGTGTCTTAGACATTATTAATATTATAATAAAGTGATAATATAAAATTATATAATTAATAAATTAATAAGAAAATAGAAGTGAAAATATAATGGATAGTATTACTTCAGATGAAATGAGGATAATAGAGGATAAAGCAGAGAAACTGGGAATTTCGAAATTAATTCTTATGGAAAATGCAGGTAATAATATAGTAAATTATATCAAGAAAAATATAATAATTAAGAGAAAAAAAATTATTATTATTTCTGGGACTGGGAACAATGGTGGAGATGGATTGGTAGCAGCTCGGCATTTAGCATGTGAAGGGGGAATAATTTATGTCATTTTACTAGGAAATTCAAAAAAAATTAAAAATGAAGCGAAAGTAAATTGGGATATACTAATAAAGATGAAAAAAATAATAAATATAATTACTACAGAGACATGTGATGAATTAGCAAATTTTTCAGATTTAATAAAACATTCGGATATAATATTAGATGCTTTACTTGGAACTGGGATTAGGGGTGAATTAAAAACAGTTTACAAATATGGAATTAATTTAATAAATGAATCTAAAGCATTTAAAATATCAATTGATATACCGACGGGTATGGATCCAAATACAGGAAATATATTAGATAAAATAGTTAAACCAGATGTAACAATAACATTTCATAAAATTAAGAGAGGTTTAGTAATAAACAAAAATAAAATTGGAAAATTAGTTGTTGAATCCATAGGAATTCCGAAGAACATTGATACAGCTTAATATTTTTAACTAAAATTTTTACAAAACATTATTATTAAACAATTAATAAATTATCATAATAATGTTAATTCAGATATCTTTAGGACCAATGAAAAATTTGGCATATATAATTTCAGATAATGAGACAAAAAAAGCAGCTATTGTTGATCCTGCATGGGAAATTGAGAAAATATTAGATATAACAAAAAGAAATAATCTGAATATTATTTATATAATAAATACTCACAGTCATTCTGATCATATATCAGGAAACGAAGAGATAATAAAACAAACTAATGCTAAATTAATTTCTTATTATAAATCACCTCGAAAACCAGATATACCAGTATCAGAAAATGATGAAATTACTCTGGGTAAAACAAAAATGAAATTTATACATACTCCAGGACATTGTCCTGATTCAATTTGTATAATTGTAAATAACAAGATATTAACAGGAGATACATTGTTTGTAGGTGATTGTGGAAGAATTGATCTACCAGGAGGGAACATAGATGAATTATATACAAGTCTCTTTACTAAAATATACAAATTAGATGATAAATTAGAAGTTTATCCAGGAC
This sequence comes from uncultured archaeon, assembly GCA_937890045.1. The sequence continues at coordinate 3,278 of CALBXV010000035.1, read as the reverse complement.
ATGACTATGGAGAAAAACCTTTTTCAACAATAGAATATGAGAAAAAACATAACTATGTTCTAGAACCAAGAAATCTGAATGAGTTCAGAGAATTTATGTCTACACCTTAAATTTTACTAAAAGATTTTTGAGTAATTCTATTGAAATATTAGATCCGCTAATTACTAGAACAATTTTATTTCCATTAATTTTCTTAATTTGATTTAGACTAGCTAAAGCAGCTATACCAGAAGGTTCAGTTAAGATGTGTTCTTCTTTTAATAATGTTAAAACAGCCTGTTTAAGTTCATCATCGGTAACTAATAGTAGTTTATCAACATATTTTTTAACTAATTCAAAAGTTAGAGTTCCAGGTTGTTTAGTACATAATCCGTCAGCAATAGTATTAATTGTATTTAATTTTATAATTTTGTTTTCTAAAATAGATTTATACATAGAAGGCGCTCCATCTGGTTGAACACCAATTATTGAAACACGTGGCTTGATATTTTTAATAGCGGTAGCTATACCAGATATTAATCCTCCTCCTCCAATTGGTACAATTACACAATCTGGATCATCTAATTGATCTAGAATTTCTAAACCAATTACACCTTGACCTGCAATAACAAGTGGATCATTAAATGGATGCACAAAAGCCAAATTTTTATTTTTCATTATAGATAAAGCATGTTCATAACATTCATCGTAAGTAGATCCAAATTCAATAACTTCAGCATTAAATTTTTTAATAATAGAAATTTTATCTGGATTTGCATGTTTAGGAACACAAATAACAGTATTTAGATTTAAAAGGTTCCCTATATATGATACAGCAATACCATGATTGCCAGAAGAAGAAGTGATAATTCCATTTTTCTTTTCTCTATCTGATAGATGAATGATTTTATTATACGCTCCTCTAATTTTAAAAACGTTAATTGGTTGAAAACATTCTAATTTTAGATAAATGGTTTTATCAAACATTTCTGAAAGACTTTTAGAATGATATAAGGGGGTTTTATGTACTATTGGTTTAATATTATTTTGTGCTTTTAGGATAGTAGATAATGAAATTGGAGAAGACAATTATAAATAATATAGATAAATATGTATTAAACTTTAAGAGATAGAAAATAATTAATATTCGTATAGTGGATCAGATAATTTCATAATATCAAATGCTTCTTTACGTTTAATACACGCATCACATTTTTCACATGGTTTTACTCCACCTTGATAACAACTCCAAGTTAGATGTAATGGGACTTTAAGTTTTAAAGCAAGTTTAAGTACATCGTATTTATTGAGTGTTTCTAGCGGTCGTATAATTTTTAAAGTATTTTTTTTACTTATCCAAGTTCCAATTCTTAATAACTCATTTAATAATTTAAAAAATTCAGGTGTTGAATCTGGAAATAGATCAAAATCAAGTTTATGATGTCCACCAACTATCCATTTAGCACCTATACTTTCAGCCCAAGAAGCGGCAAGACCATAAAATATCAAATTTCGAGATGGAATATAAGCAGATGGGAATTTAGTAAGTTTATTAGAAACGTTAAAGTTTAATTTCATTAAATCTTCAATATCTTTAAGAAATGAAATTTCAACATCTTTATGTTGTATAACATCAACTTGATCAAGTAAAAGTTCAACAGCACGTGTTTCTCTTTTTGTTCTATTAAAATAATTAAAACTAATAGTATAAATATCCCACTTTTTTTTCTTAGCCCACCATAAACATGTTGCAGAATCTATACCACCAGACAACAAAACTACGGTTTTATTCAAATATAATCATAATATTAATTAATTAATAACATTAATAGTGATTTCGATAATTAAAAACATATTTTGGGCCTATGGCTCAGCCAGGCAGAGCGGCTGGCTCTTAAAACTGGAGACACCAGTAGGTCGTGGGTTCAAATCCCACTAGGCCCGCCATTGTTAATAATTAGAATTTAATTAATAATATATTATTATATTAAATAATTTATTTTGATTTGAAGTAAGGAATAATTTTTTCTCTGAACGCCTTTAGATTATCTTCTGGAACACCATGAGTTGGAGCTATAACTAAATGTCTAGAACCAACTTCAATTAATTTTTCTAATACAGAAATAACGTCATCAACAGTTCCAATTGGGCAAACTTTTTGAATTAAAGACTCAGGAATAGCTTCACTTGCTCTTTCAAGTTCTTCAAAAACTTTATCTTCAAGTTTCATTCTTTGATAATTTATATCTACAACAGTTTCAGGAAATTTGATTCCTTCAGCTTCAAGCAAGAATGGGCATAAAGTGGCTACAAACATTTTTAGATTTTTAAACTCTTGATCAATAATTTTTGGATCTGAAGAAATAACTGGTATAGTAAAAGAAGTTGGTTCAATTTCCTCAGGTTTTCTACCAGCTTCCTTAGCAGCTGAATGAACAATATTTAATTTTTCTCGATATAAATCAGCAGTTAGAAAGGTAGGGAGCCAAAGATTAGCATATTTACCAACAACTTTTAACATACGTTTGGCACCAATTGCGGCAATACAAATAGGAGGTTCGGGTTTAGTTATAACATCTTGATCTATCCAAGCATTATTAAGTTGATAATGTTCACCATTAAATTTTACACGTGACTCAATATTAGAACTCCATAAAAGTCTAATAACTTTAATATATTCTTCAAATCTAGCAATACGTGTTTTTACATCGTCCCATTTGATTCCGAAAGGAGTGTTATTCATTGCTTCGCCAGTACCAATTCCTAATATTACTCTTCCATTGCTTAATTCATCTATTGTGCCAACAATTTGAGCTAATTTAGAAGGATGAATTTTCTGAAAGTCAGTAACAGCTGTACAGAAAGATATGGATTTAGTAACAGCAGATAAATAACCAAAAATTGACCATGGGTCAGCACGTGAAGCATCTAAATCAACTAAATGGTCAGGGATCCAAGCTACATCATAACCATCTTTTTCTGCTTGAATAGTAAGTTTAACACAATCTTTTGCTAATACCCAAGGTTGTTCTCCCCCAATTAATAAACCAAATTTTATATTTTCCATAATAATTTCATCATTGTATTACGTGAACAAACATTATTAATCCGTCTCCGTAAGGATGAACGCGGTCAAGAAATTTCTTTGTAACACCGTTAGGTAAAGTATAATCAGCAGTCATTTCTTCAGGTTTTCCAGATTTTAAAATTCGTAGATACATTTTATAAAATTCAGTTTTTTCAAAACCTGGGAAGGCTTCTATAACAGTTTTCCCAAGAACTTTTTCTTTAGGAATAGC
>CALBXV010000034.1 GCA_937890045.1 uncultured archaeon | reverse complement strand
AATGTAATTTCTATATTTTTAATATTTATATAGGGCAACCACGTTTCCATAGATGTTTTAATTGAATCTTCTAATATATCACCAAAATCCTCGTTCATAGGTTCAAACAATATTGTATGTAATTCTGAACCAAATGTTGGTTGTCCAAGTCTTTCACCTGGAATAGTTTTCAACAAGCTAATAATGTTATATTTTGCCTGTTGAAGTGTAGTTTTAGTTTGTTTGAAATATCCTGTATCTGAATATCCCAATGGAAGTTTTAATCCTATAAAAGTATCAGGATTTAAATCTTTTTCTCTTGCTCCCACTTATATTCTCCTATTAAATTGGTACTGGGGTATTTTCTACACTAACAATTAAACCATTTTTTACTGTAATTCTTTTATAAACTGCTACTCCGGCTATAACACCTACTGCAACTACAAAATCACCAGTAAGTCCTTCTCCTCCTTCAATAAAACCCAATTTTCTTACTCGTAATTTACCATCTATTTTAACTTCCTCACCACTAAAAGTAATATTTAATTTATCAAATATTTTTTTAAAAATTACCATCTGTTTTGATGAATCTATATTTGATTTTGCTATCGTCCTAAATTTTTTCAACAATCTTGATAATCTTGTTTTTTTAGTTTTGGGATCAGTCTGAACTTGCCTGATATTCAACTCACCTTGCCAATATTCTTTTTTTCCTCGTGTACCTTTTTTTGGTGTTAAAAATAAATTTCCAGGTATTCTATTTTCTAAAAAAGACTTATTATCAAGTGAATCTATATTATCTTCACCTGTCAAGTAAGAATGAATTGCATCTGCTTCTGCTGCAGCTAATTCTGCATTATCTTTTCGGATTCTTTTTTTTGTTTCTGAATCCTGTTCTTTCCAGATTCTATCATTCTTTATCTTCTCAAGTTTATATTTTAAAAACTGTTTATCTAAAGCCATTATTTAAGGCCTCCAAGTCCACTTTTCTTTTGATCAATTGCCTTCATAACAGATGAATAGTCTCTCGTTAATGCATTTGTTACATGGTCAGGAACTTGGTCAACTTTTACTCTAGCATTCTTAATAGTTTGAACTGCTCCTATATCTCGTTTCTTCTGTTTTACGGCTTCAGTAGTTGCTACTCCAGGTGGTGATCCTGCTAAAACATCATTTATCTTACCCGAATCAAATACCTCACCACTTAAAGTAGGATAATCTTCATATCCTGTTACTGCTGGTCCACCTTCACCTTGTGGTACTCCACCAACAGTTTCATTTAGAACCTTATTAAGAGCCTCGTTTGATGTATAATTTACTTCCTTTTTAGGTTTAGTTTTATACTGTTTCCTAATAGGTTCTTTGACCTCTTTTTCAGTTAATGGTTTTGAAACTAATTCGGAAAGTTGAGATGAATTTTCTTCTTTAATAAATATCTCATTCATTTGTTTTTTAACTTCCTTACGAACTACAGTTTCGATTATTTTTATTAACTCTTGTTTCTTCATTTGTATCTCCTTTATTATAAACCTTCTAAATATTCTTTTAAGTTTGGATCTGCAAAACATTTTGATAATTCATCAAGTTGTAATGCAAGTTCACTTGTCAATGTTGAAGTATCTACATTATCTAAATTTGTATCAACATCTAAATCCGTCCAAGTACCACCATTGGCTTCACAATCTGCCTTATTATCATATTCTGGAATTGAACAAAATCCAAATGCTTCGTCATCATCACCTACCCCACTCATTTCATCAGATAGTTTATCATACATATCTTGTAACTTCTTTAATTCATCTGGATCTATCCATGTTCCACCTGCAGCTTCACAATCCTCTTTATTATCAGGAGGTGGTTGTCCAGCTTGTGCCGCACACATTGCTAAAATACTCATTAATTGTGCCTGTAACATAGGAATTATAGCGGTAAATCTACCAACTGTTTTAAGTAAAACACTTATTAACATATCTACCATTCCCATAATATTTAATAATTCTAATAATTTTTCAACCAATGGAACTATAAATGGTGGAGTCCATTTTAAAATTTCCCTAACTAATTTCATAACTTTTTGAATAAGTTTTATAATTTTAATTATCTGTTTTAGTATAGGTAAGAGTTTCATTAACTCTTTCATAACAGCTAACATATTTCCAATAAGTTTCTTTACTGGAGGAGTACAAACATCCTCTGGATCTAATTTCGCTTTACTAATAATTTTATCAACTTCCGATTGTAATTTACCCAAAACTTGGCCAAGTTGAGACATTAATTTTGTTATCTCTGCAGTAAATCCAGATAGCATCCATGCCTCTAAATCAGGAATTTGTAAATTTGCTAAATCAGTTAGCCATTGCATTTCATCACCTAATGGCATATCTACAGTACCTGCTCCAACACAAAAACCTTTATCCTCTCCTTCACCACTACCATCCACGGGTGGGGGACCTGCACATGCAACTGACTCCCGATCAGTAGTAAATGGTGGTGGTGCATATTGCATCTCACCGTCTGAATATTTTACACATCCCGAATGTATAGTTGTTCCTATTGGAACTGATTCTCCCTCATCATACTGAAATAAATCATTACCCGTATCTGGCCATATTACTACTGCTCCATTGTCACCGGCAACACCATCTACTTCAGCAAACATCATTGGAAATTCTTCTTTACTTACAAAAATTCCACTTCCCTCTATGAGTTCGCATCCTGGTATTATCGGGTCACCTGGTCCCAAATCTACTCTTAATCCTGCTATTGATCTACAACGACGCGGCATTATTCAGGTCCTCTTAAATGTCCAACGTGTACAGTTTTACTTTTTGGTTCATCTATTCGTGTTTTTAAGGTTTGAAGTTTTGTTACTAAACTTGAACATGATATAGGAATATGTGGAATAGGAACAGGGGAATTTATAATAGATCCCATTGCGGGTGCAAGTTGATTAGTAAATTCAATTAAATAATCAACTAACAATCCAAAGAGTTCCATAGTTTGATCACCACCGAGTACTGGTTGGTCAGCCATACCGTCCCCTAAATAAACTCTTCCAGTATCATTAGGAACTTCAATACCTATTTCAGTATTTGCCGTTAATCCAATAAACCCCATAGAACTCATAAGAATATTATTTTTCTTAGAATTAAAAATAAGTCCATCTGAATTTATAGTAATTCTATTTCCACCAAATCCTTCCGACCCTCTGTCAGCCCGAATAAAAGTTGAATGTGAATTATCTAATTTTATATCTACCTTTTGATTAGTAGTCATCCAAATAGAAGAACCATCTAAATTTATAGATTCTTTAACTGGTTTATATGGTGTAGATTCTTTTACTCCTTGTCCTGTTCTTATAATAACATTTGGTGAAATGGGTTTTCCTGTATCAGGAAGTAAATTTTGATTTTTATCAATTATCTCTTTAACATTACTTCCAAATCTAATAGACTGACCAAATCTACC
>CALBXV010000033.1 GCA_937890045.1 uncultured archaeon | reverse complement strand
CTTCACAGTACCTGTTCTTCGCTATGTAATTCCCATCATATTGTTTATTGCATTTGGGACATTCATATTTCAAACCAATCACCTAATACAAAAAAATGCTATCGCGCCAACTTAACCAAGGAAGTATAAAATGATATTTTGTTTTTTGAAAAACAAAGATCATCAAACAAATTAGATCTTAAAAGAATAATCATAATTATATCAATAAAAGTTTGAAAAATAAGAAAATAATAAACAGAAAAAATAAAATTACTCTTTTATTATTTCCAATTCATCTGGTTTTCTGTAACCTCTCAATAATAAAATATCTTTTTCTTTTAATAAACAACTTCTATTATGAGCAATTGCCATATCAATTTCTCCTCTTAGCCATGCCTTTGAACATTCTAGACCTTTATCATGAAACGGATCTCCATAATTTGAAATTCCTAATTCTCTTACTACCTTCCATTTTCCCTCATACATTTCTTTGTTAAGTTCACCTTGAAATTTTGCTAAATAAGAACAAGAATGGAATAAAGTACCAGTTTCAAAATTGGAATTAAATGCGAAATAAGGTTCTCTTAACTTTGGTAGATTTACATTGATTTCTTTCTTTAATTTTTCAATATCTAGTTCATCCTCTGCAGAAATTATTTTCAATTCTTCCTTACAAATAATACCAAAAATAACAGGAATAATATTGCGATAACGCCTGCTATCAAAATATTGCGTTTGAAAATTTCCAATTGTTTCTAAATCAATAATTGTTCCTTCAAAATCCAGATTCATATCTTCAGAAAATACCTTAACCATACCGAAACAATTTCAATTATGCAATAAATATGTTTTTGGACAAGATTATTTAAGAATAATCTAAGACTTAATACGTACAGAAAAGAAATAGAAGAATTTAGAAATAATAATGCAGCTTTATTATGCATATGCTATGTGCAAATATCAAACAATAGATGAAACAGAATCTAATTTAGTGAAAGATAAATAGTCAAGATACGTATTTGTAAGTTATGTCTTTTTCATTTTTTTTAACGAAATGTTTCTTAATTGAGTGATTGATTTGAGTTTAGAATCAGCAAGAAAACTAGTTGAAAATCTTGATGCCAATATTTTGGAGCAAGATACTGGCGAACCACATTTTAAAGATCCAAATGTTAAACCATTTCCCTTAGAGAAAGAAGGGTTTCGCTTAATTAAAGAAGTAAAATCGGGACGCAGACTTGCTTTTGTAGATGGAGGTAATCAACAGATAATTGGAGCACCCAACTTTTCTATTCAACTAAATCGTGTTCACACATGTATATGGGATGGCAAAAAGAAGATCAATTTGAGTTTACCGAGAATCGAATTTTTTTCAGCCACATATTCTACATTTAAAAATGATGAAATATATTTCGAAACTATCCTAATTCCTGCTGCTCCTGAATTTAAGAAATATTTACCAGCTGCAAGAAATCTTTCATTCAATTCATTTGAAAGATCAATAATGAATGGAAATCAAAGAGCAGATATAGAAAGAGTAGCATCAATAGCAAGACGATTCGCCGAATGGAAATTTGCATCAATAATAACAGAATTCTTGAGTCAAGGAGATATACTTGTTATGGATGGAACACTTCAAACAAGTTTCAAGAATGAATCGATTTATCTTCAAGGATTAGAAAGAGCATCTAAAAAGCAGGGTGTTATTTTGAGTGGATTGTCTAAAACAAGTGCGTTATTCACTACTACGGGTCAATCACTTCTAGGTGCTGTTAACAAATTATCTGAAGATTATAATATTAAACGTGAATGGTATTATCCTATAGCTGAATCTATGAGTAAAGATCATAATGTGATAATGTTGGCTGTAAAACTTAATCCAAGTGCAGAAAGAATTTTCAGATATGAAATTCAGCGAGATCAATTCAAAGCTTTAAGCGAACTTCAGCTCAATGAGACGCTTACTGAACTTGTAAAAAATTCAACGGATATCACTATGCCAGGATATCCTTATGGTCTTCTTGATGTAGATAGGTTCGCAAGAGTTTCGGTTAACGAACTTGAGTATTATAGAGGAATTATTCTTTCGCAGATTTCAAAAATAGGTAAATTAGGGAAGTTTGCAAGACATATGCGTGCAAATGATGCACATAATATAATGAATATGTTGGTTAGGAAGTAAAAAATTGAGTAAAGAACTAGATACAGCAGGACAAGTAATTGGAGGTCAAGTTGCAAGTATCTTAATTCGACAAAAATCTGGAAATAAATTAGAGTTAGGCGAACTTCTCGCTGTTGATGAAAATGAAGACAGTTATTTGATTCTTCAAGTATTCAATTTATTTTATGGTAGCCAGATTCCGCAGTCAGCAAGAGAGTTAGCTGCTGGGCTTAACTTGGAAGGTGTTCAATCAGGACTTGATTTTATGGATCCGAAACTTAGGAACTATATTCTTGCTGAAGTTAAAGCTATAGCTAGAATCACCAAAGGTATTGCTAAAGTTCCAAAGATTTTACCTTCATTTTTTTCATCAGTACGTTATGCTACAAAGAACGATTTGAAGTTTATTGCAACTGCAACAAAGAGTCCAGTCTATTTAGGGAATATACGTAGTGGTTCAAAGATATTGGATATTAGTCTTTATCTTGATGGTGAAGATTTCTTTACGCATCATGTACTTATTCCTGCAACAACAGGCAGAGGAAAAAGTAATCTCGTTAAAGTTTTGTTATGGAGTGCGTTAGATCAAGGAAAATTCGGGATTCTAGTTTTAGATTCACATGATGAATATTATGGACGAAATACAATTGGGCTCAAGAATCATCCTAAAGTAAACAAGAATATGTTGTATTACTCAACAAATGCACCGACAGGCGCTAACACTTTAGTTATTAATCTAAAAACTTTGGAACCTGAACATTTTGAAGGAATAATAAGTTTTACAGATGCCCAAGAACAAGCTATATCAATATACCGCAAACAATACAAAGAAAATTGGATAGAACAAATTATTTTAGGTACAGAAGAGGATAAAGTTCACCCAAAAACATTACTAGTGTTACAGAGAAAACTAAGAATTGCACTTGGAGTCTCTGTATTAGATGACGAAATTATATGTGGAAACGAAGTTTTCTCAATTACAGCTGGTGAATCAACTATACGAAGTATTATTGGATCACTTGAGAAAGGAAAAATTGTTGTAATGGATACATCAAGACTAGGAGACGAAGCAGAACTTCTCATAGGAAGTATAATAGCTAATGAAATATTTTATCGTTACAAAGAAGCAAAAGGAAAAGGAGAATTAACAGAAAAACCAGTCATAAGCATAATAATAGAAGAAGCCCCAAGAGTTCTTTCTGCAGAAAAAATAGAGCAAGGCGGGAACATCTACAGCACTATCGCCCGAGAAGGAAGAAAATTCAAAGTTGGATTAATTGCAATAACTCAACTTACAAGCATTATCCCCAGAATGATACTTACAAACATGAATACCAAAATAATTCTAGGAAACGAAATGGCAACCGAAAGAAATGCAGTAATAGAAAGTGCAGCACAAGACCTCTCTGATGAAAGCAGAACAATAGCACGCCTAGATAAAGGAGAAGCGATAGTATCGAGCATATTCACAAGGTTCGCGGTCCCAATATACACACCATTATTCGAAGAGTTCATCAAAAAGAAAGATAATTTTGATACATCTGAAGAAAACTTGATACTACAGTGACGTTGAAAAACAGATGTATAAATTTGCTCACATGTCAGATATTCATCTCGGTGCGCATCGAGACCAAATATTACAGGAACTAGAATTAACTACTTTCATAAAAGCAATGAATAAATGTGTGGAGCATAAAGTAGATTTCATAATTATTTCTGGAGATTTGTTCCATATAGGAATACCTGAACTTAGTATCGTAAACAAAGCATTACGTAAAATGGTTGAAGTAAAGGAGAAAGGTATTCCTATTTATGTAATCTATGGAAGCCACGACTATACTCCGACAGGAACCTCAATCATAGATTTACTTGAGACGGCTGGAATAATAACTAACATAGTAAAATGGCAAATGAAAGATAAAAAGCTTCATCTTAGTTTTACAACAGATAAAATAACAGGAGCGAAAATAACAGGTATCCTTGCAAGAAAAAATGGTCTAGAAAGCAAATACTACGAAAGACTAGACAAACAAAATCTGGAACAAACAGGTGGCTTTAAGATTTTCATGTTTCACAGTGGTATCACAGAATTTAAACCAACCTACCTAACAGAAATGGATTCTATTCCAATATCCTGCTTCCCAAAAGGCTTCAATTATTATGCAGGAGGACACATACATGAAAAAGGAAAGTTCAAACTCCCAGGATATAAGAACGTAATTTTTCCAGGTACACTTTTTACTGGATATGGACGAGATATTGAAGCAACAATAAAAGGAGAAACGAGAGGGTTCTATCTAGTCAGTTTTGATGATGCAGTCAAGAAGATAGAGTTTATCGAATTAAAGAGTTTTGATGGAAAATATTTTGAATTTGATGCAAATGGTAAAAACTCAGTTCAAGCATTTAAAGATATTCAAGAAAAACTCAAGACACTTGATGTCACTGATAAAGTAGTAATCCTAAAAATAAGAGGAGAACTTTCAGGGGGAAAAACAGCCGATATAAATTTCACTGAACTTAAGAGCAATTTACTAGAAAAAGGAGCACTACATGTTTACTTAAACCGATATTCTCTAACTTCAAAAGATTATTCATCAATTCAAGTAATAGGAAATGATACAAGTACAATTGAACGTAAAATGTTCAATGAAAATATTGGAACAGTAAAATTATCACAGAAACACCTCAAAGGAGAAGCAGGATCGAAATTAGCAACAGAATTATTAGAAGTCCTAAGACAGGAAGTGAAGGTCGGTGAATCAAAGAGAGAATATCTCAATAAAATACAGAGCAATGGAAGATTAGTTCTGAAACTTAACGAAATATTTGAGGAAGAAATAAATTGATATTAAAAAAATTAATTCTACAGAACATAAGAAGCTACAGGAATCAAACTATAGAATTATCTTTAGGAAAAACATTATTTGAAGGCGACATTGGTTCAGGTAAATCTACAATACTTATGGCAATAGAATTCGCATTATTCGGGCTAGGATCAGAAAAAGGAGCATCACTACTTAGAACAAATGAATCTCAAGGAAAAGTAAGCTTAACATTTGAAATAGATGGAAACGAATACACAGTTATTAGAGAACTTGAAAAAAACAAAAATAAAATCAGGCAGATTGAAGGAACACTAAAAAATCCAAATGGAGTACAACATTTACCACCCTCAGAACTTAAAGAAACAATTCTTAAAATTCTTAACTTTAATGAACCATCAGACCCTAAAGCGCAGAGCGTAATCTATCGATACGCAATATTCACACCCCAAGAGGAAATGAAGACCATACTTTTCCTTAAATCAGATCTAAGACTCCAAACATTAAGGAAAGCTTTCAGAATAGAAGATTACAAGGTAGCAGCAGAAAACGCAAAAGAAATCACCAGTACAATCAAGATGAAAGCAAAAGAATTCGAAATAAGATCCTCAGATATTCAATATCTTCAAAATGAGATAGATGATTTCACGAAGAGGATTGCATCTAACCAAGAAAAGCTAGAACAATTAAGAAAAACAGAACAAGAAAAGCAAACCTTATTTGAAGAAATTAACAGAAAAAAAGATGAACTTCATGCTACAGAACTAAAATTATCAAAATATTCCACAGAAGTTTCATTTCTTGAAAAAACAATTGAAGACAAAAAAAATGACCTGAAGACATCTCAAGAAGAAATAGAAAGATTAGAAAAGAAAAGAAAAAACCTGGAACCAGAAATAAAAGAACTTGAAATGATAGCAACACGAACAGAGAAAAACCAAAAAGATCTAGAGACTGAAATAATTCAACTTGAAGAAAAGGTACAAGACTTCCGGAAAATAGAAACAGAAATTGATACAAAAATAAAAGATTACAAGATACTTGAAGAAAATAGAAATTGCCCAACATGTGATAGACCAGCAGATCCAAAAGAATATACCGAACACATTAGAAAGAAGAAGAACCAAAAAGAGAAAGCCTCTAAAAATGTCGAAGAATGTGTAAGTCTACTTACAAAAACTAAGAAACTCTTGGTAAAAAGAAGAGATTATGATCTTGCACAGAATCAACTCAAAGAGAAACTCAGACAAATTAATGAAAATATAGATGAAATAAAGAAGCAGAAACATTCTATGCTTACAGTTAAGAAACAAATTGCAGATTCCCAAAAGAAACTTAGAGAAATCAAAACAAAAATCCAAGACATTAAAGAAGTAGAAAAGAAACTGGAGAATCTACAAACAGAATTTAATAATGTTGAGCAAGAATTGAGAGAGATAAGAAATAATATCTCAAGCACAAGAGCAACAATAGCAGGATTACAAGAAGACCTCAAGAAGAACGAAGAAAATATCAAAAAGAAGAAAGATTATAAAAGATGTGCCGAGATTCTTAACGAGCACCAGATTTGGGTAGAAGATTATTTTGTTGAAACTCTAAATGCTATTGAAAAACATGTGATGCTGAATATCCACCAAGATTTTAATACATATTTCCAGAAATGGTTCAGCTTCCTAGTAGATGATCCTGGAAAAGAAGCAAGAATAGATGAGGAATTTACGCCTATAGTTGAACAAGACGGATATGACCAAAACATCTACTACCTAAGCGGAGG
>CALBXV010000032.1 GCA_937890045.1 uncultured archaeon | reverse complement strand
ACACATTACAGCAGGTAAAGAATTGTCGGTACCATTTTTAATTTCTGCTTCTATAAGATTATTGCCGCATTTAGGACAAGGCTCTTCTATTTCTTTCATTGTGTTTCTCCTTTTAGGGGGTCTAATTCCTCGTATGGTAGGTTGTAGCAATCTGTGGACACTTTCCATTGATTGGAAGGGTCTATGTCTCCTTTTGCGTGGAATATAGCTTTTTTAAAGTATTCTTTTGGTTCTTTTTTACCGCATATCCATGCTTTGATAGGAGTACCATTCTTAAATTGAATACTCGTAAATATATATAAATCTGGACTTTGATGTCTACTCGTATAGGCAACGCTTGCATCGTAATGATCTTGCGGTTCTACTGTTCTACGTTTAGTTTTAACTTCTATTCTTTGATTATTTTTTAGGAGATCGTGATTATATTCAGAATTACTAACTATATCAGCTTTAATATAATGAGCTACAATTTCTTCACCAAGATATCCGGCAAAGTTTCCTTTTCCTTTTAGAATAGAATTATTTATTGCTCCCAAATTTTCTGATTTTTCTTTTGCATTGTTTATCATCCATCCTTTGAAAGGAACTTCAATTATATTGCTCAATATTTGCCTCCTTTGGCTAATTTTTTTAGTACATAGCTTTGAACTTCTTTTGTCTGTTCTTTTACCCAAGCTAATATAAGGCAAAAGTCTTTCTCTTTTAATGGTCCCTTCCGTGTATTGCACTGTTTGCATATGATCTGTAGATTCTTTGGTGTTGATTCTCCATTTTTAGATAACGGAACTATATGATCACATACCATTGTTGACACATTCAATATTCTGTCACAGTATTTACATGACTCACCATAGGCATCGTAAAACATCTTCTTTATGTCTTCAAGCTCTATTTCAAAGAGCACCTGATGCATCTCCGACCTTTTTCTTAGAGCTTGTTTCAAAGTTGATGCTTTACGTGACAATCTAAGCCAAGCTTTATGCCATTGCCTACCGTGAATACTTACTAATTTTTCTCTAAAAGCACTCTGATCGTATTTCATCTTTACTAAAAAATCGGGTTCGTGGGGATTGTCTATCGTCCCCACTCCCCGATTTTGTTACTGCTATCACCTATATGGCTTCTCTAGAATGAATTGGAATGTTCCAGAAAGTTTCCAGAACGCCAATGAAATTTTTATACAATACCATTTTGAATTTTTTTCAAATTCTAGGGAAAGTCTTAAGAGAGATATTAGAAAAACATCTATACCCCATCGACTTATTTTGTAATTCTTCCATAGAATAATATCTATGAATAATTTGACTATATCTCTTGGTCGTTTTTTCATATTCTTTTCAATCTAAATGAATCGTGAAATTTTAAATCAACTGACCAGAGTTCTCCATCTGTACTTTTCACCATCTTTAGCCTCCTTTCTCGTTCCTTTGCTTCGCCTTCTAACACAAGCAACTTTCTTGAGGCATTTTCTATGGCTCCACTTCCTTTGCCTGCGTAGAGGTCTAATGTTCCCGCTCTAGAATATTCTCTTGACGTCTGACTTAACTGTATAATAATCATATCATAATTGACTGCTAAATTACTTAATGCGTGGGATATATGCCTTATAGATTCATATTCACCTCTTGTGTAATTTGGTGGTTCTATTAAATCTATATAATCTATTACTATACAGGCTGGAGATGTTTTCCTTACCTGTTCTCTAATTTTTTCTACAGTTGGACTCACAGTTTGTATTTGAATGTGATCAATTTCTTCTCTATGTATATCATATAAGGTTCTACTAGTATCTCCTTTTTGTATAAGTTCTGTTTCTGTATCAGAGACAATTTGTATATTTCTTCTATGCATTAACCACGGTGCTAACTCTAATGATAAATATAATGTTGGAATTTGTAGCTCTTTTTCTATCCTATCTTCCATAGCATTATATGCTAATGAAATATTCTGAGCAAGAGTAGTTTTGTTGGTACCCGTTGGTCCTACAATAGTAACTAACTCTCCCGGATATATAACTGAGTCTACTCCTACTAATCCATAAAGTTTTGATAAATTAATACTGACACCAGAAAAATCTCTCTTCATTCTTTTATTTAGCATTACTTGCAAATCGTCTACGTTTAATATGTTCATAAGGTAATCCTTTCTCTTAAAGTAAATACAATGAGATTGGCAATAGGTCATCATCATACTGTCCATGCAACCATATTGATAACCTTTTGTATATACATCGTTAATAGATGAAAGGAGTTCAGAATCCTTGATCCTATCTTCACCTTTGTTCCATTCTTCCATTGCTGCTATCGTAGCATCTATAGGAATACCATTTCTCCTAAAATGAGAAACAATCCTCATTAAAGTATTATGTCGATTCCCTTCAGCTGGTGGGTTATTGTACATATCTTGAATACAAGGTACAACATTTGTATGACTACTGGTTTTAAAGAAGGCTTTAACGCTGGGTGAATCAAATGTTACATAGCTTTCTAAATATCCAGATTGTTCTTCTGATGGGAATGTATGGAAGTCATTAACATCCCACTTTCTTCCTTTTGCTGCTATTGTTGTATATGGTAATTCCTCTAATTGTTCTGATGTAATGTATGTTTTATATAATTGTGTTTTATAGTTCTTAGTAGCAGCACATCTATATAAAGCTGACCTTGAATAGATTGACATATCAGCTTCTGGTAATAATTTTTTCATTGTTGATTTAACAATATAAGGCAAATCATTACCCTCATGATTTTCAAATCCGAATAATGAGCTGGGTAATAAGAAATGAAATCCTGTTCCACTAAAAAATATACAATAGGAATCATCCTTCAATCCTAATCCTAATAATTTTTGATTTACTATTTTTGCTTTAGCTATTGTTTTCTTACCTGATATGAGAGGATTTTTATCTTTAACTTTATCAATATCAATGGGTAAATAATCTATTCCTCTCCATCCCATATATCCCCTAACACTTTTATTTTTATTTACATATTCATAACCATCTTTATCATAAAGATAGACAGAACGGTACACAGGAATATTTTTCCCATGTACCGTTACTGCTTTTTCTAATTTATCGAGGTCTACTAAGGAACCCCTTGATGCAGGACTCCTGAGTGCCAACTCGACAAACATTAATTTGCCTTATAACCGGTCTTCAATGATACCGTTGGAGCTGAACTTGTTGGTGTTGATGTTTCATCCCAAGGTTCTGGTTCTGGCTCTTCTATATGTTCTTTTATAATGTCATTATCTTTAGCCCATTGGACATAGCTATTTAGAGATTTCATTTGCTTTCTATCTTCAGATTTAGCCATTCTTTGAACTACTTCTGTCCAGACTTTTTCTTCATTAGTAGTCTTATCCAGAACTTTCTTTTTATAGACATAAATAGTATACGGATAAATTTCAGCACCAGTATTATCTGTATAGTTATTATTTAAGAATGATGCAATATTATCAATTGATTCATCTACTTTTGATACCCAATTACCATTCATATCAAATCCACCACCGAATCCTATAGCATCAGCAACACTATAAAACTTCTTTAGCAAGGGATTATTCATCAGGCTACCATCAGTATCTCGTTCAAATG
>CALBXV010000031.1 GCA_937890045.1 uncultured archaeon | reverse complement strand
AAATAGACCATTTGAATGGAATAAGAATATTAGATAGAGAATTAAAATTTAAACCTGTTCGTAGTAATAAGGTTGGTAGAAATCAACCCTGTCTTTGTGGCAGCGGCAAAAAATATAAAAAGTGCTGTTTGGGAAAAAATACAAATGCATGAATACTATAAAAAGAAAAGTGAAGATATGTTTTCTATTGTTGCAGTTGGAATCTTAGGATGTACTCTGATAATAGGAACGATTATTATAATTTTATTTAGTTAAATAAGGAGATAAGTTATGTGGCTAAAAAGCGACGCATTTACAGAAGGTGGAGTATTTCCGGACAGACTCACTCTTAGAGGAGGCAATGTGGCTCCACGTCTGAGGTGGGATGAGTATCCGGCCGAAACAAAGTCTTTTGTTCTTATAATGGAAGATCCAGATGCACCAGGTTCTACGCCTTGGGTACATTGGGTAATGTATGATATTCCATCCTATCCTGTAAATTGGGAAACGGAGTATGTAGGACAAGTGGGTAAAAACTCTTGGGATGAAACAAGATATATGGGCCCAGATCCACCCAGTGGTGATGGAACTCATAATTATGTTTTTAAACTTTTTGCATTATCAAGAGACAATTTACCTTTTACTGGAAATGCGACTAAAGAAGAGGTAATGGAAGTAGCAGAACCGTACATAGTTGATGCAGCAAGCCTTACAGGAAATTATACCACTTTATAAGTATTTAATAAATGTTAGATCCAGTTGCTAAATGGTGGAAGACGGCAGAAAAAAATAAAGTAATTTGTACTTTATGTCCAAGATATTGTAAAATAGGTGATGGACAGGCAGGGTTTTGTTATATTCGTAGGAATAGAGATGGAATATTATATCAGGATGGATATGGAACTTCCACAGGATTTGCAGTTGACCCGATAGAAAAGAAACCTTTAAACCATTTTCTACCAGGAACACCAGTATTAAGTTTTGGAACAGCAGGTTGTAATCTTGGTTGTAAGTATTGTCAGAATTGGCATATGTCTAAAGTTAAGTCGGATGAAGTTAGGTCGATATCGAATTTGGCTCCAGAATATGTAGTTAATTTAGCGATTCAACATAAGTGTCCAAGTATTGCATATACTTATAACGATCCAATAATTTGGGGAGAGTGGGTTATAGATATTGCGAAGATAGCGAGAAAACATGGAATAAAAAATGTAATGGTTACAAATGGGTATATTACAAAAGAAGCGAGAGAGGAAATTTTTCCTTTCATTGACGCTGCAAATATTGACTTCAAAGCAATTACAGAAAGCTTTTATCATAAACTTACTTACTCTCATTTAGAAGATGTATTAGATACAATTAAATGGCTGTATAACGAAACTGATGTATGGATAGAATTGACTAACTTGATTATTCCAACTCACAATGATAAAGAAGATGAGTTTAAAGAGATGGTAGAGTGGATATTAGAAAATTGTGATGATAAAATACCATTACATTTTACAGCATTCCATCCTACTTTTAAAATGAAAGATTTACCAAGAACACCACAAGGAACGTTAAATAGAGCAAGAAGGATTGCTATTGATATGGGAATGAAGTATGTTTATGTAGGAAATGTTTTTGATGAAACTGGACAGACTACATATTGTCCAAGTTGTAGAACACCACTTATACAAAGAGATTGGCATGCAATTCGAGCTAATAGAATGAAAGAGAATAAATGTGGAAATTGTGAATCTGAAATTTCAGGAGTTTTTACTGGTGAAGTGAATTTAACTGAAGGAAGAAGAACTATTTTAGGTATAGCATGATTAGAAAACCATCAGTAGCCGGCTCGTTTTATCCTCTTGATAAGGGCATGTTAATTAGACAAATAGATGAATATTTAGATTCTGTTATTATTAAGGAGTATGGAGATCCAATAGGATTTATATGTCCACACGCTGGATATATTTATTCGGGATATACTGCCGCACATTCTTTTAAACATTTAATTGGAAGAGAATATGAGAAAGTGATTATTCTTGCTCCGAGTCATTATGATAGATATGATGGAATAACAACTTGGGAAGGTAGTGGATTAGAGACACCACTTGGAGTTGTGGAAATTGATGATAGTGATCACTTATTGAAATACGGAGTTGAAAAATCTCGGTTAGGTTTTGGTAGAGAACATTCACTTGAAGTCCAACTTCCATTTTTACAAAAGGTATTAAAACCAGGATGGAAACTTGTTCCATTAGTTATGGGAGATCAAAGTTATGAAACTATTAGATTGGGTGAGAGTATATTATGTAGTTATATAAGTAAGAAAAACTTGATTATTATATCATCAGACTTATCTCATTTTCATTCGTATGAAAGGGCAAAAGTTATAGATGGCCATTTTTTGAATTTTATTGAGTTGGATAGATTACCAGATTTATATGATGCACACAAACAGGGACTAGTTGAAGCATGTGGATTTGGACCCATAATGTCTTTTTTAAAATTAGGAGTTAAACCACAGATTTTAGATTATAAAAATTCAGGTGATACTATGGGAGATAGAAATAAAGTTGTAGGTTATACATCAATAGGAGCGTTCTGGGATGCTTAAGAATAGAAAAGAAGCAATAGATTTAGCGAGATGGACATTACACACTCGGGTAAAAGAAGAAGTAGTTACATTTCCTAAATTAACAGATCCATATTTTAACGAGAAAGCAGGAGTATTTGTTACATTAAAAAAGAATGGGATACTTAGAGGTTGTATTGGTGTTATTGAAGCGGAGGATTCACTATTAAATAATATTATCACATCAGCTCGAAATTCAGCCTTAAATGATTGGAGATTTCCTAATGTTCGACCAGAGGAAGTAGATAAGTTAGAAGTAGAGATATCGATTTTGAGTCCTTTTGAATATACTTCACGGGAAGATATAAAGATTGGAGAACATGGTTTGATTGTAGAAGGTAAAGGAAAAAGTGCTATTTATTTACCACAGGTTGCAACAGAACAAGGTTGGACGTTTGATAATTGGTTGACGAGTCTTTGTGAAAAAGCAGGATTACCTCATAATTTTTGGAAAACTGAAGATGCAAGGTTTAAAACTTGTACAGCGGATGTTTTCAGTGAATGGGATGTGGTCTAATTGGCAAGACACTTGACTGTTAATCAAGGCGATGGTGGTTCGAGTCCACCCGTCCCAGCCAACATAAGGCCGATTCGTCTAATGGTTAGGACTCCAGGTTTTCAACCTGGCAACAGGAGTTCAATTCTCCTATCGGCTTCGGGGCTGTAGCTCAGTTTGGGAGAGCGCCACACTTGCACTGTGGATGTCGCAGGTTCGAGTCCTGTCAGCTCCACAATTGGATGATTGCCAGAGTAGCTCAGTTGGCAGAGCAGTTGCCTTGTAAGCATCAGGTCGTTGGTTCGAATCCAATCTCTGGCTCGCGAGTGTTGTATAGTGGTAATACCTCAGCCTTCCAAGCTGATGCTGTCGGTTCGATTCCGTCCACTCGCTCAATAGAGAGGTAGTAATATGAAAGAAAGTTTAACATATGATGATGTAAATATAGTTCCAAAGTATTCGGAAGTAGAATCTCGCCGTGATGTAGATTTAACATCAAGACTTACAAAGAATAGGTATTTGAATGTACCACTTGTTTCTTCACCTATGGATACTATTACTGAATATGAAATGGCATATATGATGTGGAATCATGGGGGAGTTGGTTTTATTCATAGGTTTATGGAAATAGAGACACAGGCTAAAATGGTTTCAGAATTGAAATCTGAAATTGAAAGTAGTTGGGTAGGAACTAAACATCTATATGAAAATTTAGATGAAGAGATTGAGAATACAAATAGTCCGGCTCAGAAACTAGTATTAGAATCAATGAAAGGAACTAAAGCGTGGTTTGAAAATTCACCATTGGGTGCAGCAATAGGTGTTACGGGAGATTATTTAGAACGAGCACAAGAATTGGTTAGTAGTGGATGTAATGTAATATTACTTGATATTGCTCACGGTCATCATAAGTTAGTTAAGGAAGGTTTAAGGAGATTAAAAAATGAAGTTAACGGAAAGTTTGAGATTATCGCGGGATGCGTCGCTACCGCCTTGGGTGCGAAAGATTTATGCGAATGGGGAGCGGATGGATTACGAGTGGGTATCGGAAACGGATCATTATGTGAAACACGTATTAGAACGGGTGTGGGTATCCCTCAAGTTACTGCTTTGCTTGATTGCGTCACCGCTGCTGATACTTATAACTGTCCTACCATTGCTGATGGTGGGGTGCGTTATATTGGTGATGTGTGTAAAGGACTTGCTTGTGGGGCTGACTCGGTTATGTTGGGCTCCCTTTTATCTGGCACAAAGGAAACTCCAGGTGATATTTCAAAGGTAGGGAAATGGCCAAACGAACAGTTATTCAAAAAGTATAGAGGTTCAGCATCATTTGATTCTAAAATAGATAGGGGTGAGTCTGAAAATGTTGAAGGAAATTCAAGACTTATTCCGTATAAAGGAAAAGTTAGAAGAATTATGGGTGATATTAAAGAAGGGATTAAGAGTTCTTGTTCTTATGTTGGAGCAACGAACTTGGATGAATTCAGGTCATTGGCAGAATTTATAAAGGTTACAGAAGCAGGACAAGTAGAAGCGAAGGCACATTTATTAGACAAATGATTAGTGGTTGGATATTATATAAGAACGAGTTAGAAGAATCTTATGAAACTCAAAGACTTGTAGAAGAATTTGAGAGTCAAGATGTAAAAGTTCGTGTTGTACATCCAGATGATGTGGATATATTTGTAGATAGAGATGATAGAAAAAGTATATTGGTTGGTGGAAAAGCAAGAGCATTACCTGATTTTGTAATTCCAAGAACTGGTAGTGGAACTACATATTTTATAAAAGCAA
>CALBXV010000030.1 GCA_937890045.1 uncultured archaeon | reverse complement strand
TTGATTGCGTTTAAATCCATTTGTTATCTCCTATTATTTAATTAGTTAATTGTCATTTTTTAATCAAGTGTAACCTTGATACATTAATATATATAATCGAATCGCCGAAAATACAATTTATTTTTTATCTTTATCCCAAGTTTTTACATCTACTATTGTATAAATTCTTGTTGGTATTGCTGTTAAACCTTCTTCATTAGTTAACAACAAGCAATTTCTATAATTGTCCCAGGGTATTGGAAACGATTTATCTAATTTACCATTATTCAATTCTCTGATAACATCATTTAATGCATTAATTGTATAGAGTGTATTTGTTTGTTTCTTTCTATGTAATGAAATAGTATCTGGAATACCATCCATAAAATTATCATCATATTCTACGTTATATGTACAAATCAATTGATGATGATCATTTTCATTTTGAAACACATAAATTTTATCAAATAAAATTTCATTACATTCAATTATTATATTGACTGTTTCGTAAAATTTATTACGTTTTGTGAATGTACAAAGTAATTGAGTTCTCATTACATTTCTTTCCGTTCACTATTAAAACTACCAATCAGTCCACCACCTCTACTATCATAAGCTCTCCAACCCAATTTCCAATTTTTTAAATCTGGTGTTCCATCTTCAGCAGTATCTGTATGAGATTCATATTTACCATCTTTAATTTCTTGATGATTATGTTCAATAGTATCCAATCCATTACTTGTTTTAAGAGTAGATGAAAAAGTAAGTGCACTTACAACAGCTCCTGGATGATTCAATATTGTTTTTGCATTATCACTTCCAACAACTTCTGCTAATTTATCTTTATCAATAGATGATTCTATCTCATTTCGTGTTCTATCCTCAATTTCTTTTATTCTATCCTTTACTTGATTCAACTGTCTCCATGCTGGTGGCATTGCTCTTAATTCTTTATATTTATCTCCCATTTCTGGTGGATTCCACACTTTACCTTTTTTATGTTTTTGTTTAAGTTCAGCTGCATCACCTTTTGGATTTTGAACATAACCAATTTCTTCTTTCAGTTTGTTCATCTCATCTATCTGTCGTCTTAACGCACCATATAATTTCTTCTTATCTTTTATTGTTTCTGCCATACCACTTTCTTCTACAATCTTATCCATTTGTTCATCACTTTGAACTATATCATCTTTTACTCCCATAGTATAACCATCATCTCCTGGTCGACTACCTAACCTATCTCTATATTCAGGATCTGGATGATATTTCTGATATTGTCCAGTTTCACCTGGAAATCCAAATGAACCATATTTACCACTCTTTCCATACTTCACACTAACTGATGCAACCCTTTCCACTTTACCACCTTCACGAGTTACTCTCAATTTATCACCACTTGGAAATGATCCTGCAGATGGTAGATAAACTTCTTCACCTGCTGCTAATTCAGTATCATAAAGTGCCATTTCTGCCATATTTTTCATCATCGCACTTGCAAGTGTTGGACTTTCCGTATTCATAGTTTCTGCCATTTTAGCATATGAATCACCTATTGCTTGTGCTGCTTCAGGTGATGGTATTTTCATTTCTTTGGCTATCTTTTCTATGTTAGCTTGATGTTCTTCTAATGCCTGTCTAATTTTTGGACTTACATTTTCAGTCTTTTCTAATTCTTTTAACTTTGCAATAGTATTCCTAATAGAGTTATTTTCACTAATTGATTGTTTAAGATATGCTCGTGAATTTTTACTACTTGGTGTTAAAACATTTCCACTCTCACCAACTGGCCCAAATACTTGATGAAATTCACCTTCTAATCTATCATACGGTGATTGTGAAAATAATTCTTGAACTTTAGGATCTTCTTTTGCAGTTCGTTTAGTTGCTAAATCAGGTTTAGATGTTGTAGTTACTGACTGTTTTACATCAACACCTTTCTTCCCACCTTTTAACTTTTCTCCTGACGCACTTTCAACTGCATTTTTGACAAATGCCGCTGCTCCTTTATCACCTAAAAATTTTCTTGATTCGAAATTAATATTTCTTATATAAACTTTTTTACCATTTGAACTAACTTCTAAACCATACTTTTCTACCATCTTTTGTGCTAATTCTTTTGATGGATTTGAATGTAATTCTAACAAATCCTTTTTAAAATCTTCTATAAGTTCTTTATCCTCATCTGACAAATATGGTAATGCATCTCTTGCTGATGCCTGTTTACCATTGAATACATTCTTAATTTGTTTTGGTATTTCTTGTGTATCTTCTTTTTCTGGTTCTTCACCTTTCTCAGCCTTCTTAATATCTTCGGGCGAAGCATCCTTTTTAACTAAGTCTTGTGTATTAGGATTATGTGTTTTAACTGGATAAACATTACCTGATTCTTTATTTTTAACAATATCTATTTCATTTAAATTATCTATTATACCATCAACAACTTTGTATGGCCAACCACATCTAACTAAAACCTCACTTAAACATATTTGATGTGCATAATTCTTAGGATTAGGTGTTCTTCCACTTCCAACACTATCTTTCCATAACTCAAAAATTTCATTAAAGTCTGTAATGATCATGCAAACTTCTCCGTGATATCTTCCATTCCGTGATAGTTCATTCCACAATTAACTTTTACTGGAAACTTACCATCTTGTTCTATAATCTTTTTCACCTTCTTCAAATAATTTAATCCATCACCCATATTAAAATCAAATAAAAAAGAATCATAGCTATACAGAACCAATTTACTTTCATTCTTTTTTATTTCAGGAATTAATTGACTTAATATACTCATATTATTTTCTGTTTCCATAAGCTGTATTGTATAGTTAAACAACTTATTTTTATTCATATCAATCAAGTTTTTCCTATATATTGTCTTACTATAAATATCTGAAACTATAAAATCGTTTGTTTTATACAATTTCCATAATTTATCAATATAATTTTGAACTTTTGAAAAAAACTTATTTTCTTTAGCTATATTTTTCGGAATACTTCCATATAAATATTGAAATGATATCCCCTTAGCTGTATCATAATCAGTTCCATATAACTCAGCCATATGTTGATGTACTGATCCTTCTGGAAAAGTATAATCCACTTTATCTGCAATCAATCTCAAATGATAACCATCATAATCCATTTCAACTAACATACCATTTTCAAATCTACTCACAAACTGTCTTCTACTACCATCAGTTTTATTTAATGCTGCAAAATTGATTCCACCAAATCTATTTGATGGTCTGCCAGTAGATGTATAAATATTATATTGACTATATAATATTTTATCTAATGCTTGTAATCCACTTTTTTCTATATAAGTTAGGTTATCCAATACATCATTATTGTATGACATATTGACATACTCCTCATATTTTTCAGCAGTAACTTTAATTATATTTGCAATTTTACGACAACGTTCTAAATGTTTTAATACAGGTATTATAGTATTTATATTTTTCTTATTGAAATATCTCATATTAAAAAATCTATGAGCTGTAGTATCTATCTCATCTATATACAATGGTTCGTTTTTAGCCATATAATGTAAAAGATTTACATCCCACAGAGATTTAAATTCAGTTAAATGTGATAAACTTTTTTTATCATATATAAACTTTCTACTTTCACAAGAATATAATTTTTCTAAATGTTCATAAGTAAGATTTAATGTTTCTCCGTGATTGAATGGTAATATATAATCTTCTTCATCAAAGAACATAACATACAATAACGATAATTCATTTTCTTGTGGATGTAATTCAGCATCACAAAAAATCGGAATCAATATAGAATCTTTTACTTCAAACTTTCTTAAAAAGTTTTTATAATCTGTTCCACTTTCTATTATCATCTATAACCTTATCTATTGCATTAAAAACCATTGGTGGATCTATTTTTTTAGAACACTCAAATTCTCTTTCCGTACCTTGATGGTCTGGACATATACTCCAATCACCTTTCAAGTATAATGTTTCATCCCTATGCCAACACCCATTACATACTTCATCATTATGTACGTGAATACATTTATGTTGAAATTCAAACCACGGCTCTGTCATTCCATGTATCATTATTAC
>CALBXV010000029.1 GCA_937890045.1 uncultured archaeon | reverse complement strand
ATGTTATGAATTTGATTGGTAAGTGTGTTGTAGCAGGTAATGTAAGACGAACTGCTGAAATAGTATTTGGTGATTCTACATCAGATGAATATATCAATTTAAAAAATTATAAGAAAAACCCTCATAGAGAATCATATGGGTGGACATCAAACAATTCTATATTTGCTGAATTGGGTATGGATTATACAGACGCCGCAGATAGAATTAATGATAATGGAGAACCAGGATTTGCATGGTTACAGAATATGCAAGATTATTCTCGTATGAGAAATGGAAGAGATAGAAAGGATCATAGAGTATCAGGTGGTAATCCTTGTTT
The DNA here is from genome assembly GCA_937890045.1 of uncultured archaeon. The sequence goes on along the minus strand of CALBXV010000029.1, from coordinate 870 downwards.
GGAACAATCACTTGAAAGTTACGAACTATGTTGTTTAGTAGAAACATTTCCCACAAATCACGAAAATTTAGATGATTATATAAAGACTTTAAAATACGCATATCTGTATGCGAAAACAGTTACACTTGGTAAGACACATTGGCCAGAAACGAATCGTGTAATGTTAAGAAACAGAAGAATAGGATGTTCAGTAAGTGGTATAGCTCAGTTCATATCAAAACCAGGTGGAATCGGTAGATTACGGTGTTGGTTGAAACAAGGATATGATGCGATACAAGATTATGATAAGTTGTATTCAGATTGGTTAGCCGTTCCCCGTAGTATTAAGACAACATCCGTCAAACCAAGTGGGACTGTTTCCCTTTTAGCGGGAGCAACCCCAGGTCTTCACTACCCCGAAAGTAGATTTTATATAAGGAGGATAAGGTTGTCAATTAACTCGCCGTTAATAAAACCTTTGGAGAAGGCGGGCTATAATATAGAACCTGCTTTTGGGAGTGAAGGCAGTACTGTTGTAGTAGATGTTCCTGTAGATGTGGGAGAAGGAATACGAACTGTTAGTGAGGTATCAATGTGGGAACAAATGTCATTAGCAGCATTTATGCAAAAGTATTGGGCAGATAATCAAGTTAGTTGTACGGTTACATTTGATCCAAAAACAGAAGGTAAACAAATATCATATGCTCTTAACTATTTTCAGTATCAGTTAAAGGGTATTTCATTTTTACCTAAAATGGAACAAGGTGCTTATAGACAAATGCCTTATGAAGAAATTACACAGAAGAAATATGATAAGATGGTTAATGAGTTGAAGTTCCTATCATTCAGACAAGTTAAAGGTAATGAGGCTATAGTAGATAAGTTCTGTAA
>CALBXV010000028.1 GCA_937890045.1 uncultured archaeon | reverse complement strand
AATTCATGCTGTCCACTCACAGCATCTAGGTCTACAGGAGTGAGTTGGTCTATATATTCCTCATATTCCTTCTGAGTTACTACTTCTTGGGGGAGATAGGCATAGACTTCTTGATTATCAGGGATGGGAAGAAAACTAACACCAACATAAGAAGACCAATTATTCCTGAGCCAATCAATAATAGTTGGGATTTCATCCCTCTTATAAGTAACCGTAATCGAACAGTTCTGCTCAGTGTACGCATCCATAAGTAATCTATACCTTTGAAGCTGCTTAATAGCCGTCTCGTGATTAACATATTTATCTCCCTCTTTTTCAAACCTGATACTTTCCCACTTGACAGGAAAGGTAACAATCACATTATGATCGTCCACAGGATTGGTTACAACTTGATAGCCAGCCTCTCTAAGTCTAGATAAAATAGGATCATTCACAGAAAAGTTTACATGATTAAACACATATTTTCCTACAGGTTTATGACATCCCTCAGTTGTGTCCATGATTTTACTTAGAGTACCGCTTGGTTTAATAGTAGTTACATTCTTAGGTCTTTGAGTACCCAACTCATCTGCCATTGAGTAGGCTCCATGTATAGCTACATTCTTTAGCCTCTTGAAATCATACTCATTCATGTCCTCTCTTGTAGCTATCCCTGTAAGCCCTACTCCACAAAGCCTGAGGTATTCATTGTTCTCATGCCAGGTTCTTTGTAAGATACCATCATCTAAATTTACCAGTGTTTGTCTATAGTTAGCCCTACTAATCATATAAATAGCTCGTTCCAAGCCACCAGAATCGTTCCGAAACTTAGACAGGTCCACTTCAGATAGATTACAGAAGCTTTTATTTCCTAGAAGAATCTCTGCACATGGATTAACACCAGCAAACCAAGGAGCTCTCTTACGAGCCTCTTCTCCATTGATAATTCCAGGTTCAGAGCCACCTGATTCTGTTATAATATTAAAGACATACTCAAGCTCTTCCTTGGAAGGCTCCTTCCAGAATACTACAGAGTTATTTGACTGACTCCTGTGAGGGGTAGAAGATATGTCATTCTTAGCTCTAGCAAACTGCTTCCACTCTGGTGTGTCATGGTATACCAGAGCTATCTCTGCTGATCTTCTGCTGCTGAGAACCGTACCTAACCAGTTCATTATATCTAGTATATCTATTTTAGATAGGAGCTGCCCTGCCTTCTTATTTAAAATTTGAACGATAGCTGCATAGGCTTTTGAGATTGGTCCATCTCCTGAGCTGATCCACCCATACCCACTGAGGCGTTGTCCTGCTGGTCTGAGTTGAGTAAGATCAAGTATGAACTTTGAAGCTTTCCCTTTGAAAGCCAGAAGCTTGCCGATACTTTTCGCCCACGACTCAGCAGAGTCTCCAATCGTAATGGTCCAAGCTCCTGTATCGCTGTCAAAAGATTCTTTGTTTCCCTCATGTCCCCCTTTCTTTGTACGCTTACTCCTAATGATTTCAACTTCATCAATGGGCTTTGTAAATCCTGAGAGCGTTCCCACGACAGGTGTGAACCCAACTCCACACCCTTGTAACAAGAGCCACAAAGAGTCAACAACATCATGAATTGTCTCCACCTTTAAATGAGCACAGTTAAACTGGCTGGCTTCTCTTTTCTTAGAAACATCAGTACCACCAAGCCAGAGAGTTCTGCCCGATACCATGACCTTACGTTCTAATAGGAGTTGACGTAGCTCTGCCAATTCATCTATTAGATAATCCCCATTCCAACCCTTAGCTCTAGTCCATAACCACTTCTGATGTTCAATAACCCTGTCTATAGTTTGCTCCCAAGTCTCATAAGACTCCACTTCACCCTCAATAGGTCTACTATATGTACGTCTTGTAATTACTTGAGCTCTCACAGAAGGTGTCATATACACTCCTCTAGGATAGGTGGTTTATAGTTCTTACCTTTATTAACTTTACCGTCTTCATTCTTAGTAAAAGGAAACTTACTCATGTTAGATTTATGTACCAACTCAAAAGCCTTATCAAAATCCAACCCAAAACTAACTGCCGTTCCTTTAATTACATAAACCACATCACACAACTCTTTCAAGAAATCCTGCATAGCAACTTCTCGTTCTAACTCATCTAAACCGGACTCTAATTTAAGCCCTGCATTAGCAAGCTCTTGTACCTCTTCAAAAATCAACTTCATTCTAAACTCAAGGAGCTCTTTACTGAAGGGCTCATCAACAGCCAAATTCATCTTCTTGTGGAACTCTACTAATTTTTTCACGTTCTTCTTCCTCTAGTGCTTGGATTAATATAGCTGAGTAATTAATGTTGTCCATCAAAGAATCTTTAATTGATTCATTACTCAATTTACCTTCCCTAAAATAACTTTCAATTCTACTCCACTTGTCTTGCAGTCTACACGCTACACCCAAACTAACAGGAGCCCCTAGTGATAAGATTCTACGAAAGTTATGTAAAGGATCTCCAGGTTTAGCATAGTCTTTATTTTTTTTCTCTGCTAACACAGCACACTCATCCAGAATTTCTTTTACCCGTAGATGATCCGTTATTTTTTGGTAGGGGACCATAGTTATTTTGGACTCCATAAATACACCTCTCCTTTCTGTATATTATAGTCATCAGTTCTTAAGATACGAGCCATACGAGCTTGCACTAACGCATCCATCTCTGTTAAACCAGCCTTCTCAAAAGCTTTTGTAATAATCTCCCAATATTCATTGGGTTTCTTATTAAACAAAAGACCTAACGCTCTCTTCACTCCGATACCTGGACATCCTTTGTAGTTATCTACTGCATCACCAGTTAGGGTTTGCATATAGAAATTAAAGTCAGCAGTATTATTATTAATAACTGTGTAATCTTCTGAGTCTAGGTTGTAATAGGTACATGGTATTGTATTCATGTCCTTATCAATAGAAGCAATATAATTAACCTCAAACTCACCATCAGTAGCCAAGATTCCCATGACATCATCAGCTTCTAATGTTGGTAAACTTTTAGTAGTATATTGTTTGATTAAGTATTCCTCTAAGTGTTTGAATCCTAGGGGCTTCCTATTCTTTTTTCGGTGTGCCTTATATTCCGCAAAAATTTTCTTCCTAAAATTATTTGACTTGTCTGATAAGCAGATAACAGTTTCATCTGGCTTCATAGTTAATTTTAAATCTTCTATAGTAGCTGAAGCTTGAGTTTTTAGTTCATCCAAGTCTACTCCTGTAGTAATCATTCCATCTTCCCACTCAATTTCATTCTGTACTGCCCAACAAGTTTTGTATATAAGTATATCTCCATCTATCAATAACCTCGTAGTATCCATAGTAATCTCCTAAGCTAAGATGTTCTTTGTAATGACACTCATCACATAAATATAAACACTTTAATGATTCTTTTACTCCATGTATTAAACCATTCTGAATACAGGTAGAAACTTTATTAATTTTAGTATCTGGGTTTACATGGTGAAAATGTAACGCTCTCTTTTTATTTGTTGTACCACAATGTTCACAAGAAAAGTTTCTTAAAAAACATACTATATAAGATTTTAAATGTCTTCTGAAAGTGTTATATCTAGCTTGTTCATTTTTTTGAGAGTAAATATTTTTACTTAACAAGAAACTATAAAAACCTTTACAAAAAGTTTCTAGCTCTTTAAATGTTTTAATGTGTTTCAGCCCAATCTCTTCCAACTTTAAACGTTCCACTAAGAGGGCATCCAAATTCGTAGTAGTGTCCAGCTCTTTGGATTGCTTTCGATGCCTCTGGTCCAACGTATTTATTGGCATATTTTTCCTTACATTCAATTTGAAACTCATCATGAATATTAGCAACAAACTCATAGTCTTCAGACGGTACAAGCCCTAAGAACTGTAAGCGTTCATCCAATAAGACCAAAGCTTTCTTCATTAACACAGCTCCAGCACTTTGCAGGAGTGTATTCAAGGCACTGTGCTCAGAGCGTACATGAAGTTGCCGTCCATCTAAACCTATTAGATGTCCTCGTCTCCTGTAAGCTTGCTTTACAGCAGTTGTTAATTGTTCCAAGCCCTTAACCCCTTTTAACAGCCTATCTCGTGCAGCCTTACCCTTAACCCTACTGCTACCTAAAATATCTCCTAGCTTTTCGTTTCCAGCTCCATAAATAAAAGCATAAAAGAAAGTTTTAGCTGTGTCTCTTGAATCAATGCCTAATATCTTCTGATTAATAGAATGAATATCTGTTTTATCTTTAGAGTTACCATCTACAGCAGCCTTACTATAGATTCCCCTATCATATTTTTTAAGATAGCCAGCTAGAGCCCTTAGTTCAAGTCCATCTGCATCACACCCCACAAGCACTCTTCCAGTAGAAGCCTGAAACAAAGCTCTACACTCTTTCCCATAAGGACTGTAGCTGGCTGGAACCTGAGCTATATTAGGAACCGAATGAGTACACCGTCCTGTAATAGCTCCATTAGTATTTACATAACCGTGTATCCTTCCACTTCTTTCTAATTTTAGCCAAGCATTATCACCTTCAGCTAGTTGAGAAATACGCTTAGATAAAAGGAAGTGTTTGAACAACTCATCACAACCTGGATAGGGTAGTTTTCTTAAGATCCTTTCATCAATTTTAGGTTTACCACTTGGAGTCCACTCACGAGGAGTCCATCCATAATCCTTAGTGAGCTTGTAGCTGATATGATCTCTACTATTAGGGTTGAAATCTATCTTCTCAATACGATTCAAAGAACAACCAGCAGTATACCCACGTTTAACATTAGATTTTTTAGGAGTAAACTCTCCCATGTCTTTATACCAAGAACCAAACCGGTCCTTTAATCCCTGAGCTATTAGTTCTTTCTGCTTTAGTAACGTAACATATAAATCTTGTCCTTTAGAAACATTAAACCTAAACCCTTGCTCTACCTGTCGTTGAATAATTGTAGCAAACTCATGCTCTAACCCTACAGCTTCTCCAGCATACTCAAAACTGCATAGATGAGTATGTAACAAGGCTCCTAAAGAAACATCATTAGAACAATAATCTGCCATGTCATCAGTAAAAGTACTCCAGTCAGTATCTCCATTGTTAAAGTCTCCCTTCAATGCTCCCAACCGATAGCCCCACGCTTTTAAACTATGTGAACCCCACATTTTTCTAGGAACAATGATTGGTTTTTTAGAGTCCAGCTCTATTAGATTAGGACACACCAAACGAGACATGACTAGTGTATCCTCAATGAGTGTAGATGGTCTTGGTTCCCACCCTAGCACCTTCTTTAAAACTGGTAGGTCAAACCCGATAATATTATGTCCAGTTAAAGATTCTGCATTAGACATTATTTCTAGGGCATCATCTAAGCAGTCGTATTCAGGCTCATTAGCATAAACCTGAGAAGCCCTTGCATCAGCTACAGTCAGTCCAATACAGTGGACCTTAGTAGCATCAAACAATAACCCATCTGTTTCTATGTCAAACAGAATTTTCATTTACCATCTCCAATTAGCAAGTCTTCAAGTTTAGAAACTCTCTGATTTAGTTTTGATAGCATCAAAGGTTCCACACTCTCTGAGTCTTCCTGTTTCTCTGTCGTAGTACAGCTTGGTCGCAATACCTGTAGAGCTTCCCTTATACCTTGCCTTAAGAATTCTAACAGTTGTTTCACCGTCTTCCTGTTGGTTTCTTTCGAGTCCAATAACGAAATCGCTAAGCTGAGATATGCTTCCACTCCCTCTAACGTCATTAAGTGTAATTTTTCTTCCATCCTCATGTCCTCTTCCATCACTAGGTTTTTTTAGATGAGAAACTATAAGCATACCTATGTTCAGTTCCTCAGCTAAAGATCTAAGCTTAGTCATTAAATTATCGATCAATCGCCTTTCATCACCACCTTCAATACCACTAACCATAATAGATATATGATCAATAACGATCCAACCAACTGAGCAATTCCTAACCAAGTAGCGAATTCTATTTGCGAGAACTTCTCCATCCAAGCTTCCCCAATGATCATAAAGATATATCCTTCCTGTGTTTAAAGTCTTTTCCCATATATCCCTTAAATATTTTTCATCTAAATCATTTTGGAGGTGGAGCATTTTATTGGCTTCGATAGACATAAAGTCGATGGATGCCTGTCGTACAGATTCCTCAAGAGCGATATAGCCGATTGTCTCTCCTTTGCTGAGGAAGTAAGATGCAATTTCTTTAACAGCAGTCGATTTACCCACGCCAGTTCCTGCACAGAATGTAACGAGTTCACCTTTTCTAGCTCCTAATGTTAAGTTATTAAGTCCCTGCCAAGGATACTCCATATCAGCAGCTTGCATTGGAATGTTCACAAGCTCCCAAGTATCCTCTCCTGCAATAATACCGTCTGGACGATATGTACTAGCTCTGAAGATAGCATTAACAACCTCACTTCCTCTATCTTCTTTAAGCATTTCATTAGCATCCTTCAGTGGAAGAGATGCAATTTTACACCGTCCTGGTGGAAATAGCTCTGCTACTTTACGAGCTGTGCTTTTACCTTGAGGATCAGAGTCAAACATCAGTACAACTTCTTGGAAGTTCTCCAAGATCCACTCTAAATCCTTGCTTACAGCTTTACAAGCAGATCCTACACCATTAGGGATTGACACCACTGGATACTTACAGTTATTAACCTCAGCCACAGACATAGCATCTATCTGCCCTTCAGTAATAACAATATATTTTCCAGAGGTCCAACACTGTTTTCCCCACAACCCTAAACTCCTAGCTTCTCCTAGTATAGGGAAGTCTTTATTCTTAGTCCTTAGCTGTTGAGCTATGAGCTCACCCTCATCATTGTAATAAGGAGCAATATGAACCTTACTACCTGAGAGCTTCCCTACCTTGTAACCGAAAAATCTACAGGTTTCTTGGGAGATTCCTCTTTTATTAAGGGGCTCATAGTTTCCTGCTTTAGGAAATCCATTACTTGTGGAGAGTACTTTCCCCACAGGCTTACTGTCGCTATTATTATGCTCCATATAATCACACTCGCTACCAAAACAATACGCATGCCCATCTGGATATCTCCCTAAATTATCTTTTGAACCACATTTAGGACACGATTCATGAACTACTCTTTGAGCTCCTGTATCCATATATCTGGTATGCTCCTTTTTGAGTATAAAAATCCGTGTTTCTCACACCAATCACCGTATGTAGTTTTAGATCCTTTATATAGTTTTTGTTTGGGATTAGTAAAAACAAATCGGAGATCAATCTCAGGATGCTGCTTCTTAATAAGAGCATGTTTAGCTCTATCCTTCCCTAGAAATCTCCCCTTAGTTTCAATATAAATCGTTTTATTGTTACCTTGTACTATGAAGTCCGGTAAATAATGTCTAGGATCAGGGATATACTGGATTCTTTCTGATTCATAAGTCCAAGATACACCAACTTGCCGACTTAGCTGGCTGGCTATAGACTCTTCTAAGCCACTTCTGTATCCCTCTCGTATACCCCTGATCCTTTGTTTATGATTAATTGGTGGTATTATCATTTTTCTGTGGGTGTAATAGATTATAAACTAGTTTAGCCGTTTGAGAAACCTCAAAAAACGTCTCCTTAGGAAAGCTACCTGAATCACAGAGAATCTGGACATACTCTACAAGTCTTGCTAGAGTCTCATCAGGTAGTTCCCTAACTCTAGACACCAAGTCTTCTGTATCTAATGCTCTCCAATCGTCATAAGAAGCCATAATCAGAAGTCCTCGTCTTCATCTGAGTTGTTATTATTAAGAACAATCTCAAACTCATCACCTGTACTATCACTAGATTTTTCTTCCTCAAAACCTTCATCCTCTACTCCCCACTGAACTCCAGGAGTATATTCTACAAGCTCAACTACTCGTACAGCCCTCATTCTAAGTGTAACTCCACCCTTACCTTGATCAAATGGCACAGCCTGATAAGCAATTCTCAGCTTGCTACCCCCACCAATGTTGCTAATAACACGGTTTCCAGCAGTATCAGTTAGAATTGGCCTTTGTGTTATACGCTTTCCTTTAATCTTCATGATAGCCTTCATCTTAAAACGTACATTATACCTTCCTGTGGGCTTATCATCCTCATCTACCTCTGGTTTAATGGGATTATGGAACCCACCATCCATCAGTGGCTCTACAATCTCTTGAATAGGTTTTACTTCCTTCTTAGTGTAAAGCATGTTCACCTGATAGATACCATCATCATCAAAACGAGTGTCTGGTTTGTTGAGATGAGGATAGGATGCTACCCCTACTGGTGAAATATTCATTGGGATTTTATCTGCCATTTTAAATTTCTCCTTTAATAAAATTTTCTGCTGCACCAAACTCAGGAAGCTTTTTAATCTTACAGTCTGTTCTCATATTATTAACAATATACATTACATCAGTCAAACTCCTTTCATGAGAAAGTTTATGTCGAAATAAACAACTAAATACAGATGCTATTATAGCACACTTCTCAGCCTTTGTAAACCCCTCAATACTACTTACTAACTTAATCATTCCCTCTGATACCTTTTTTACATCAGTATTAGCTAAAAAAGAATTCGGCATTGGCTACATCCTCTATATTTAAGGTTCCATATCTAGGTAAATCTGGAAGTTTCTCAGATTGTTCTTGTGCAAACTTAGCTAAGACATCCTCAGAGTAGAGTTCAATGAAAGTCTTTCTCAAGTTCTCACTCAAGGTTTCCATATCACAGGCATGGGTTCCAAACGAATCATGAACCACAGCAAAGCTCTGTATGTCCATATAAGATGCCAAAACTGTTTTCATGAGGTGACAGGCATCCAAGCTATGAACAAAATTTGGAGCTATTCCGTTTGCCTGTCTCACCTTATCCATTTTATCAGCCATGTGATGAGCTGAAAACAGAGAAGCCAGTTTACCATTTAATATTGTCTTGACCTCTTTAACCACAGGCTTCATATACTTCTGCTTTACGATAAAACCTGTAGGTAGAGTCCAGTAGATAGGCTTATCTGTTTTACTCATGATTTTAGCAGCATCCTGGAGCCACCTCATTCCTTCTCTAGCAGAAACTACAGTCTCCCCAATAGCATTATAAATATGGAGAGCCTGATACTTACAGTATTTCCATAGATCCTCATCCTTCTTGATGGTAGGAAACTCTACCCCCTTATCCAGTTGCTTCTTGTATTCCTCATGTAGCTGGTCTCTCATGCCATATAGAGTTGCTCCATAAGGAGTAGTCATTACTGGTCTTTTAATGAGAGCCCTGTTTATATCTCCAGCTTGAATGATACTCTCTGGATCAGCCTCTACTCTCTTAATAACAGCCTGTGTTACTATCTCATAGACATCCTGTGGCTCATCAGAAGGCAGAAGGTTCACTGACTTACCCCCTTTTTCATCCTTAAGCATAGCAGAGAAATGTTGTAAGCCGTTACAGGAACCATCCACAGTAATTGGTAGGTGACTAACATACTCTGGATCTTTATCTACCTTTACATACTCCAAGCAAGCTCTTAGAAACTGCCAAGGTTTATCCGCATCCATCCACCACTTATAGTCTAGTGGATCTGATCCTGTCATAATAATACTGTCCCTATGATGCTCTACCCACTCTACCCTCTCTTCCAGAGATACCTTATCATACCCATAGCAGTTAGCTAAGTGGACTTCAAGCCAAGGCTTACCTGAGTCTCCCATAGGTTTCCCTACAGAAAACTCAAGCAAACCCCTAGCTGAGTCTTCCCCCTGAGGATTAAGGAAGGCAGTATTAGCGTACAGTCTACCCCTGAAGTCTACTGTATGAGGAAAGTAAAACATCTTCTCATTCTTAAACTTCCTGGCAGTCCACATGAGTTGACTGAATTGGATTCTCTTGGTTTTACGTTTTACATTATCTGAGTACATGTGAGTAGCAAGCCTTTTCCACTCTACTTGCTCCTCTTTAGTTCCTTTTTTAGGATAAGGAATCGGCATGGTTCTCTCAAAGAACTCTGGAATAACCTTTGAGCTTGCTTTAGAGTTAAACAAGGTATCCATAACCTCAAATACTTCCTTATTTACTCTCCAAGCAGTCTCCTGGACTATGTTCACAGCCTGAAAGACCTCTTTAGGCTTCCTCAGGTTAATCATATCTAGGTAAGAGCTATCCATTGTCTTAATGAAGTTCAATCCTGTATAGGTATAGTACCCACCTGAGTAGACTGACTCCCATTTTCTAGGTGGAATAAGACAAGGAAGCTTTACAGGATTGTAGAGCTCACAGATAGAGTTCTTCTTTTCAACCCACTTAAGAGACTCAGCAGTAGCTTCCAGCCAGAAGATAGTTCTCCTCTTCTGTGAGTCCTCAGTATGCTGCTTGATCTCAAACAGCTTAGTAGTAATACAAACTAGTTCAGTCAGCATCTGCCCTAATCTAACTTTATTTCCAGGAAGCCAATTCTTCCACCCCAAGTTAGCTTTCTTCTCAGAGTGGACTAGGACTCTCTTCTGTTTCCTGTAATTAGTAGTCCTCTTGGTTAAATCCCTAGTCACTACTCCAAACAAAGCTGGATTGACTTTCTGGAAATACCTGAACCTAGCTTCATCTTCTAAGAAGGCTCCTATCTCAGTTGATACCTTAACCAACTTAACAGGAGTGGATAAATGGTTAACACAAGCCTTTAGAGCTAAGAAGGCTGTAACATCAGTAGGTAACTCAAAGAGTCTCTGGATAGCATCCTTAGGATACTTGGTAGGAACTCCCTTATTATACTTATCCATGAGACCTTTGAGCTCCTTCTCTACTTTCTCTACTCCTTTTCTTAGGAACTGTATTCCAGCAGGAGTAGTAGATTCATGCTTCCCCTTCCTAGCTTTCCTGTTTTCCTCTCTGAATCTCTTGATACCAAGAGATACCATCTCTGCTTCAAGGTCTTTCTGTCTCTGAAACATAATTTTTTATTTTGTAGTTATAAAGTAAACGTTGACTGTAAATACCGATAATCCCACAATCTATCAAAATAAAACCATAGGTCTTTAAAAATAACCACATAGCTACCCAGCAGAACTGTAATATCAGTCCAAACCAGACTCCACCAGGTTTTCTATTGGTTATCATCCAGATTGAGACAAGCGTTAAAGATGAGAGTGTAAGTTCAATCCAAAGCATTAGTCTCCTTCACTCTCATCCAGAAAAATGGATGTCTAACAAAGAGTGGACTATTTATATCCATAACCAAGTAACATTCATCCATGCTGCCTGTCTCAATCTTAAATACCATCTCCTGTTGAGTCTTGGGCTCAAGATGACAAGGTACATTAAGAGCCCCATAGCTGACTTCTAGTCCACTCTCATGGATAACCTGAATTTGAGTAGGAACTTGGTTCACAGTCCAAGCTACCATTTTATCAGGAGAAGGTAGTACCAGCATTAATGTAACTAAAAGTTCATTCAAGATGAGCACACCAGATTAATATAAATGATATTAGAAAAATAAGAGTAATAACGAGTTTACTTTTAAGCCAATTTCCAGGAAGCCAATATCTAACAGGTACATTTATCTTCATCTTCATCTCCTATTTTAATCCAAGCTTCCTTAAGTTTCATCTCCTGCCAACCTATAACTCCCATCATCTCCCTCAATACTCTATTCTGTTCCTCTATTTCTTCCCTTAACTCCTCAATACACTCTAACATCTCTTT
>CALBXV010000027.1 GCA_937890045.1 uncultured archaeon | reverse complement strand
TTGGTAATTCTCTACTACCTGCAGTTCCATAATTGATTACAAGTTTTGGCATTGGTGGAAGATAATGTAAATATGAAGAATGTAATCTCTCGGTAAGTTGTCCCGTGGCATTAACTTTACCAATTCCTGTGTATATGATTTGTCGTGGATCTGGTAATACACCATCTAATTTACCATTAACTTCTTGTTCAAGTGCACATACTATTAGTATATCTTCGTTATTCATATTGAATTAAACTCTTTACTTCTAAATCAAATTCCTTTGATCCATCTGTCATTGTGGATGTTACTCTCGGAACATATAACAAATCAATCAATACTAAATTATCTATAACTTCATAACCGGCAAATTCTGCCAAATAATTAGTTGCTTGTAAAGTTCCGCCAGTTGCTAATACATCATCTACTATAATGGCGGTGCCACTACCCTGTTTGATTTGTATAGTATCGTCACTATATTCAGTTTTGTAACTATGACTAAAAACCGTTGGTGGTAACTTACCAGCCTTTCTACACATCACTACTCCGCCACCAAAATGTATGGCAAGTGCTGACGCAAATATAAATCCGCGTGCATCTATTCCAATCCAATAATCTGGATATCGTGTAATGAAAGGTGGTTTAGTTGGTTTGATTGCTACTAACTTACCCATATTATATATTACTTCTCTAAATACTTTACTGTTTGCAAGTAAAGGCGATATATCTTTAAATGATATTCCTTTTTCTGGAAAATCTGGAACTACTATAATGTAATCTTTATAGTTAATCATTCAAAACTTCTGTAATAGCATTAGCTATATTTACTGCAAAGTTCCTATTAAATGAAATACCTTTTTTAGTTGGTTTATATTCACCAGTTTCTTTATCCTCATACCAAACTCTAAGGTCTATTAACTTATGACCTTCGTATTCCTTTAATTGAATACGAATTACTTCACTTTTGTTTTTTCTTATTTGTTTCACTTTTCTTATCCTCGGATTTTTTTACTTTTTTATCTGGTTTACTAAATCCTTTTTTCTTGTAATCTGTGGCATAAAATCCACTACCTTTAAATACTGGTGGAGCTATATTTGAAATCTTCTTACTCATTTCAGTATTACAAAAATAACCTTTAGACTCCTTACGACATTTTATCGCTGGTGCATCTATGGATTGTAAAACCTCATCCTCATATCCACAAGTTGGACAAATATATTCGTAAATTGGCATTTTTTAACTTATCATAGCTATTTTATTTTTATTATAAAATTTCATCTCTTCAAGTGGTGTATAAGTTTTAACAATATTATTTATATGTGGTACAACAAAAACTATTCTTTCAGTCTTATCAAATTCCATTACTACATTAGGTTCTGTTTCTTTTTTTGGAAATCTTCTATATAACTTTTTAACATTATCTAAATAATCACCCTTAATATAAGGCCATGACTCTCCCCATTCTGATTCTTCAAATGATTCCACAACTTCATTAACAAAAATTCCATTAGATTCTATATCAGGTAACTCCATATAATCTAACTTTCTAGATGTTTTCTTAAATAAAATTGCAAAATGCTCATATCCATATGTAGTAGTTTTTGTAATAAATCTTTTTACAGGAACTAATTTAAGTTTATCACCTAACTCTAATAATGTTTTTTCAGTAAAATTATTCATGTGTTCTAGATAAAGAGAATCTTCCCAATTAATAAACCTATGTAAATGTGGTACCTCTATATAAAGATACCCATTATATTTTATTTTTTTAATAGTATGTATTAAAAAATCTTTAGGTGAATGAAAATGTTCTAAAACATGCAATAATGTTATTACATCAAATGAATCATCAGGTTCAGTAAAATCTTCTATCTTACCAGGGAAAATATTTATTTTATTTACTTCATTACCTACCTTAGCTCTAACAGGATCTGGCTCTACTCCCATAACTTCCCAACCTCTGTCCTGAAACGCCTTCAATCCAGTTCCAGGACCACATCCAACATCAAGTAGTTTTCTTCCTGTAGTAACTTCTTCTAAAACTTCAGATAAATTCTCATACCGATTATACCTTTGTTTTTCTTTTTCTGGATCGTGGGCTTGCTCAAATACCGCATCCTTATCTTCATCTTCTCGTATATTCCAACTTTTTTCAAACCAAGGCAAATTTGGTCTTTTATTCCTAAAGACAAATTTACATTCTTTACAATACGCTGTAGATAAAAAAATAATATGTTCTTCCATAGGTATTATTTTTGTGAAATTAGAATCAAAGTCTGTCTTAAACTTTCTTTTCTCTTTTTCAACTACCTCACTTATAATTTCAATGTCACTACTGTCACATATAGGGCAATTATATAGAATCTCTATATCTTGTTCTTCTATATCGTAAATTGGCATTATTACATTTCATCCAATGAGTTAGAAACATTTAATATTATAATAGCTAATGCTAATAATAATGATATCCATATCTTTAAACTTGGCATTTCTTTTAAAAATATAGCAGTCATTATACCAAATGTTAAAGTAGCCATACCAAACCCTAATGGTCTAACTGCCCAATATTGTCCAAAGTATTCATATGACCATCTAGTAGAATAATAAAATAAAAATGATATCGGAACACCACCTAATATTATCCACCAAACAGATTTAGCCCAATCCCATTTGAATTGAGCATTCATATGTAACCACGCAATTATATTACCTACTAAAGAAAATAATAAAACTACAAGTAATTTATTATTTGCTAAGAACGACTTCAACAATTCTACTTTCCTTTATTGAAGTAATCTCCCATTCATTTGGATTATCTTTCATCATTTCATTTACTTTTGCTTCCACATAAGTAATACTTTCACCTTCTATTAGTAGCTTATCTCGTAAAACCTTTGATTTTGTTCCCCTCGTTGTAGGAATTTCCAATACTTGTTTTACTGATGCTTCATAATACTTCATAACCTTTTTTCCTTTATTTATTTATTTTTATTATTTAGATTCTGCAACAGATGCTTTTCTATATTCAGTAACTAACTTCTTAATTTCCCCGATATGTTTTCTAGCTCTGCCACCAGCTGCCTTATTACCTTTTTCAGCATGTGCTTCATGATTAGCATCAAATTCTTCAAAATGTTCTTTTATCTTTGCATGTATTTCTTTTGCCTTTGACATTACGCTTCTCCTATATTATTTTAATTTATTAATCACACTAGCTTTTGGTTGTACACCAACAAATCTAGTTACTTCTGTACCATTTTCTTCAATTACAACGGTAGGTACGGAACGCACTCCATACTGTACCGCAACATCTTGCTGACTATCCACATCTATAAACTGTACTGAATAACCTTCTCCAGAGATTTCATTCATAACTGGTTTAAAAGATTGGCATGGACCACACCAAGTTGCTGTAAAATATTTTGCTGTTTTCATATTAATACTCCTCGCCATATAATGAATACTTTTTAATAGGTTCTGGTTTTTCTTTACCATCTTCTAAATGAACTTCACCCTTACCAGCATCAATATAAAATTGTGTTAGTCCAGTATCCATATAAATTTTATTTAATGCTTCTGTTAATGATGGATATATTTGCTCATCATCATCTACTAATGCCCACCTATCGCCTGGTGGACAGCGGTTTGCTTTTAATTCTTTCATATAAAAACTCCCTTTTTATTTCTTTTTCTTAGTTTTATTTTATCTTTAATTTTTTGTTTCATTTCTAATGCTCTTTCAACACCAAATCTTTCTTCAAAAGTTAATCCTTTACCTCTTGATTTCTTATAATTATCATTTGATAGTATTTTACTAATTGTTTCTTTTGAATGTGTCTTACCATAGAAACCATTATCTTCTCCATAGTGTCTTGACCTTTCACTACCATATATTCTTCTTTTTTCTTCAGAGGTCATTTTTTTAAAATAAGAGTTTACACTTTTTGTAATACTATCTTTTTGTTCTTCTGTCTTTGAAATACCTTCTGTAGAGAATCCATCAACTGAATGATAATTACGATTTAGTTGATGATTGATATTTTCTGTAATCAGTTTACTTTCGTATGCTAATGCAGTTTCTCTTTTTCTAAACCCACCTTTAATTATAGTTTTGACTAATCTGTTTGGGTCTTGTGGTTTCCAAGTTTTGTATGAACCCATATAATTATCTTCTTCTGGTTTTACATCAGAAGTTCTACTACCGATATAAAACTCTTTTGTTATTGGGTCATCAATCCTGTATACGTAATGATTTCTTTTCATAATACTTTTCCATACGGATAGCTCTAATCTTTTCTTTATTCTTCTCGTAGTATCTCTTACGAGCTTCATTATTAGCAGCTCTTAGTTCTTCTATTGTGTGGTATTTCTTTTTTCTTCCCATACTAATAAGTATTAATGATTACAAAAAAATGATTACATTTCTTCATTTATTTTAATTCTTTCATATCTATGCTCCAAATACTTCTCTAAAAGATTTCCATCTAATAGCATTTTTTGTTTTTCTTTTAACTGCTCTTCCAGTAGATTCTTTACCTGATTTTTCATGATGACATGGTGAACATAAAGTTTGTAAATTATCTAAATCCCAATATGTAAAATCTAATTCCTCTATAGATTTTCCTTTTTGTTCCACCAACGGTCTTATATGGTCTACTTGCCATCTACCATGTTTTCTATTACACCAATTACAAACTCCATTATCTCTTTGGAATACAACTTTTCTAGTTTCACCTGGATGGTAAATAAACATATACTTATCTAAACATCTAGGATGCCAATGCCTATTATGTATTATAGTACCATCTTTATTAACTATAATTTTACCACACCATCTACACTTACCAGTTTGTTCAGTAAAATAATGTTCTGGTTTTGGTGGTTGTCTAAAATCTCCATTCCAATTTTTTTCTTTTTTACCAAAAGTTTTTTTAAATCTTTTGCTCCATCTAGTGAAAGCCATTAAGATACTCCTACAACTATTCCTTCACTATCCATTACTTCTTCTGGACCCCATTCCCATATTCCTGTTAATAACATATCTAATGTTTCATCATCCATTTGAAACGCAGTTCCGTTTACCATATCACTTCTAATGTGATTAAATAACTCTCTATCTAATTCTCTCATTAAAGTTTCTACACTAAATGGATCTTTTGGTATTCTCATCTAATTCCTCAGCCGCTGCTTGTTTAAGTTCCGGTAATAAAATTTCTACTAACTCTAAGTATAAAGAATTATATTCTTTATGTTTTTTTATTGTATCTAAAAGCTTAATAACATACTCTGAAGGTACATAAGGTAAATCATTTTCTTCAGTTACTATAGCAGATTGTATAAATGTATTTATAGCTATTTGCATATCTTCTGGTAACCAAGTTTCTGGTTTCAATTTTTTTAAGTGCTTTACATATTTTTTATCTATTACCTTTTCTTGCATGATACTATCCCCGCATTAGCTAGTATTTGTTCAAAAGTATATGATTTTTGATCATCAGTATTATCAATGGGATTTAACGTTTCAAAGAAATATAAAATCCAATCATAATCTTGATTATTAAATGCTATAATAATATCACAAATATCTCTTTCTGAGATAATATACTTATTATTTGGTAATTCTATTTTCATTTT